>NZ_MWIG01001090.1:0-550 GCF_002156145.1 Streptomyces sp. NRRL B-24572
CACCCCGAGCCAGGGCGGCGCGACCCCGGGCGCCCCCGAGACCCCCTCGGCCTCCGCGTCCCCGTCCACGCCGGCCGCCCCCGGCACTCCGGCCACCCCGGGCGAGGCCACCACCGAGCCCGCGACGGCTCCGGCCCCGGCTCCGTCCGCCACCCCGGAGGGTGATCTCGCGACGACCGGTTCGGCCATCGGTCCCGGCGCGATCGGTGCCGCCGTGGCCGCCGTCGCCGTCGGCGGAGGCTTCCTGGCCTTCGCGAAGCGCCGCCGCCGCACTTCCTGATCACACCAGAGCGGTGACGTGTCTCGGCCAAGTCGGCGGTGAACTCCTGACGGGGTGCTGACGCCACATCGAGGATGTGGCTAACATCACGCCAACGCCGGCAGTGCAGCCGGGCCGTTGAGGAGGTGCATGTGCGGTCTGCCCGGAATTCACGTGGTGGGAAAGTGGGCATCTGCGGGATCCGCACCTCCTGGAACACCGTCGGAGACGGCGAGTTCTTCTGCGAGGAGTGCGGGGGCGACCGCAACTACCGGCGGCGCACCGGCCGCC
>NZ_MWIG01001091.1:0-1556 GCF_002156145.1 Streptomyces sp. NRRL B-24572
GCCGAGGAGGCCGAGCGGACCGGGCGGCTCCACCCCGAGGTCGTCGAGGCGATGACCGTCGCCGGCCTCGCCCGGCACTTCGTGCCCCGCCGCTGGGGCGGTACGGCCGGAGGCTTCGCCGAACTGCTCGACACGGTCGCCGGAGTCGGCTCGGCCTGCGCCTCCACCGCCCACGGCCGCCTCGCCGCGCACCTGCCGGCCGAGGGGCAGCGCGAACTGTGGGGCGACTCGCCGGACGTGCACGTCGCGGCGGCGATCGTGCCCCCGGCCGGCCGGCTCGCCCCGGCGCCCGGCGGCTGGACCCTGTCGGGGGAGTGGGGCTTCGCCAGCGGGGTCGAGCACGCCGACTGGGTGCTCCTCGCCTCCCTCGACCACTCGGGGGGCGGGGCCCCCGCGTACCGGGTGCTCGCGGTGCCGCGCGAGGCGGTCCGGATCCGTGAGACCTGGGACGCGGTCGGGCTCCGCGCCACCGGCAGCCACAGCGTCACGGTCGACGGGGTGTTCGTGCCCGGGCACCGCACCTTCCTCCGCGAAGCCCTCGTGACCGGCGTCGCCGACACCGACGCGGCTCCCTGCCACCGGGTGCCGTACCAGCTGGTCACCGCCCTCCTCTTCGCCCTGCCGGCACTCGGCGCGGCGCGCGGAGCCCTGGAGGCCTGGACCCTCCTCGTCGGTTCGCGCCGCCTCCCCGACGGGCGGCCGCTCGCCGACGACCCGGTGGTCCAGCAGACCCTGGCCCGCTGCTCCGCCGAGATCGACGCGGCCCGCCTGCTCCTGGAGGCGGCGGCGGCGCGGGCGGACGGTCCGAGGACGGGCCCGGCCGACGCCGCGCTCAACCAACGCGACGCGGCCCTCGCCGTCGACCTGCTCACCGGAGCGGTGGAACGCCTCATGCGCACCGGCGGCGCCCGCGGCCTCATCGCGGGCGGCGGCCTGGAGCGCGCCTGGCGCGACATCCACGCGATCGCCGCCCACGCGGCCCTCCAGCCCGCCCCGGCGGCCGCGGCCTACGCGGCCACGGTCTTCCCCTCGGGAGCCTGACCGGGGGCTGTGCGCGGCAGGGAAAAGAGGGGGCTATGCATGCGGTGTATACACCGTGCGTATAGTCGGGCGCATGGCACCGTCCGCATCCACGCCCCCATCCCTCGGCCCCCGTTTCCTGAAGGCGCTGGTCGTCTCCGCCCTCGGAGTCGCGGCCTCGCACCTGATCCTGTCCGACACGCTCTCCCTGTCGTTCGCGGGTCAGGCGGCCTCGACGCTCGGGGCCGGGCCCGGGTACTCCGCCGACCAGGCGTTCACCACGGCGCTCATCAACACGTTCCTGGTCATGCCGCTGGTCCTGTGGATCGGGATGCTCGTCGCGGGGGAGCGGCGGGTGGGGCCGATGGTGCTGGTGGGGGCGGTCGCCTGGATCACGGCCGTGGGGAACGGCATCGACCTGATCGACGACGCCCCCGGCACCCTCCTCCCGTTCCGCTCCCTCGCCCTCGTCGTCGGCATCACGGCCCTGGCCTCCCTCGTACGGAGAAGAGCCAGGCCCTACTGATCTTTTCGTA
>NZ_MWIG01001092.1:0-2545 GCF_002156145.1 Streptomyces sp. NRRL B-24572
CGCCGGTCGCGCTGCTCGCCCACGCCGTGGACGACCCCGGACGGGCCGCGTTCTGGCCGATGGCCGAGTTCTCGCCCGAGTGGGTCGCGATCCGCTGGGCCCTCGACCGGGGCGCCACCGTCCGCTTCGTCGACCTGCCCGCCGCCCACACCCTCGCCGCCGCCGACCCCACCTGGCGGGACGAGGAGGACGACGAGGCGGTCGCCGGCAGCGGCCTGCGGATCGACCCGGTCGCTGAACTCGCCCGCGCCGCCGGGTACGAGGACGCCGAGCGCTGGTGGGAGGACGTCGTCGAGCTGCGCGGCGACGGCGACCCCACCGCCCCCTTCGAGGCCCTCGCCGAGGCCATGGGCGCCCTGCGCGAGACGTACGGGCACGGCGGCCACCCCCGCGACCTGGTCCGCGAGGCGTACATGCGGCTCCAGCTGCGCGCCGCCCGCAAGGAGTTCGGCGACTCCGTCGCCGTCGTCTGCGGCGCCTGGCACGTGCCCGCCCTCACCCGCAGGACCACCGTCACCGCCGACAAGGCCCTCCTGAAGGGCCTGCCCAAGGTGAAGGCCGAGCTGACCTGGGTCCCCTGGACCCACCGCAGGCTCGCCCGCCGCTCCGGCTACGGGGCCGGAATCGACGCGCCCGGCTGGTACGGGCACCTCTTCGCCGCCCCCGACCGGCCCGTCGAGCGTTGGATGACCAAGGTCGCCGGCCTCCTCAGGGCCGAGGACCACCCCGTCTCCTCCGCCCACGTCATCGAGGCCGTCCGGCTCGCCGAGACCCTCGCCGCGCTGCGCGGCCGCCCGCTCCCCGGCCTCGACGAGACGACCGACGCCGTCCGCGCCGTCCTCTGCGAGGGTTCCGACGTGCCGCTCGGCCTCGTCCGCGACCGCCTCGTCGTCGGCGACGTCCTCGGCGAGGTCCCGGCCGGCGCCCCCGCCGTACCCCTCCAGCGCGATCTGGCCCGCCGCCAGCGCACCCTGCGCCTCAAGCCCGAGGCGCAGGAGCGCGAGCTCGGCCTCGACCTCCGCAAGGACACCGACGGCGAGCGCAGCCGTCTGCTGCACCGGCTGCGCCTCCTCGGCGTCCACTGGGGCGAACCGGCCGCCGGACGCGCCGGCACCGGCACCTTCCGCGAGACCTGGCGGCTGCGCTGGGAGCCCGAGCTGCACGTCCAGGTCGCCGAGGCCGGCGTCTGGGGCACCACCGTCGAGGGCGCCGCCACCGCCAAGGCCGAGTCCCTGGCCCTCGCCGCGACCGCCCTCGCCGACGTCACCGCGCTCGCCGAGCACTGCCTCCTCGCCGGGCTCACCGACGCGCTGCCCGTCGTCATGCGGGCGCTCGCCGACCGGGCCGCGCTCGACACCGACGTCGCCCACCTCGCCCAGGCCCTCCCGGCCCTGGCCCGCTCCCTGCGCTACGGCGACGTCCGCGGCACCGGCACGGCCGCCCTCGGCGAGGTCGCCGCCGGGCTCGCCGAGCGGATCTGCGTCGGCCTGCCGCCCGCCTGCGCCGGACTCGACGCGGACGCCGCCGCCGAGATGCGCGACCGCCTCGATGCCGTCCACACGGCGATCGGCCTCCTCCAGGACCGCCCCGAGACGGCCGCCGCGCCGACCGTGCCCACCGAGCCCGCCGCCCCTGGACGCCCTGCCGGTGGCCTCGCCGGGCGTTGGACCGGAGTGCTGCGGCCGCTCGCCGACCGTGACCGGATACCCGGTGTGCTTCGGGGGAGGGCCGCGCGGCTCCTCCTCGACGAAGGTGGGATCGGGGACGGTGAGGCCGCGGTGCTCATGAGCCGGGCTCTCTCGCCCGGTACCCCGCCCGGCGACGCCGCCGCCTGGATCGACGGATTCGTCGGCGGGGCCTCCGGCGGCGGGCTGCTCCTCGTCCATGACGAGCGGCTCCTCGGGCTTGTCGACGCCTGGTTGGCAGGGGTGCCGGACGCGGCCTTCACCGACGTCCTGCCGCTGCTGCGCCGCACCTTCGCCACGTACGAGACGGGCGTCCGCCGGACCCTTGGCGAGCTCGTCGCGCGGGGGCCCCGGGCCGGTGGGGCGGGGGGCTCCGTTCCCCGTGTCCCCGGCTTCGGGCCCACTCCCGATCATGCGCGGGCCGATGCCGTACTGCCCCTGCTCCAGCTCATCCTCGGAACGGAGACCCACGCGTGATGACCGACGAGCGACTGCGGCGCTGGCGGCTCGTGCTCGGCGGCGGGGACGCCGACGGCACCGGCCGGGCGCTCAGCGGCACCGACGCCGCCATGGACGGCGCCCTCACCGCGCTCTACGACCGCAAGGGCCAGGGCGGCGGAGCCGGGCTCGGCACCTCCGCGCCCTCCGTCGCCCGCTGGCTCGGCGACATCCGTACGTACTTCCCGACCTCCGTCGTCCAGGTCATGCAGCGCGACGCCATCGACCGGCTCGGGCTCGCCACCCTCCTCCTGGAGCCGGAGATGCTGGAGGCCGTCGAGGCCGACGTGCACCTCGTCGGCACCCTGCTCTCCCTCGGCGGGGCCATGCCCGAGACGACCCGGGAGACGGCGCGCGCCGTC
>NZ_MWIG01001093.1:0-1088 GCF_002156145.1 Streptomyces sp. NRRL B-24572
CGCGGCCTCGGCGATCCGGCCGAGGAGGGACGAGGACACGATCGACTCGGCGAACACGCCGGTGGCGCCCTTGTGCACGAGGTGCGCGGCGAGCAGCGCGCCCACCTCGTCGCCGCGGAGCATCCGCCAGCCGCCCTCGACGTCCGCGTCCGGGACGGCCACGGCGCAGCGGTCGGCGTCCGGGTCGTTCGCGATGACGAGGTCGGGGTCCACGGCCCGGGCG
Source organism: Streptomyces sp. NRRL B-24572 (assembly GCF_002156145.1). Lineage (NCBI taxonomy): Bacteria > Bacillati > Actinomycetota > Actinomycetes > Kitasatosporales > Streptomycetaceae > Streptomyces > Streptomyces sp. NRRL B-24572. The sequence goes on from NZ_MWIG01001093.1 coordinate 224, forward strand.
GCCTCGAAGGCCAGGTCCATGGCGCCCGGCTCCTCCGGGTTCGGGAAGGCGACCGTCGGGAACGCCGGGTCCGGCTCGGCCTGTTCGGCGACGAGCGCGGGCGGCGGGAAGCCGGCCCGGCCGAACGCGGCCGTCAGGACCTCCTTGCCGACGCCGTGCATGGCCGTGTAGACGGTCCGCGCGGTACGGGGGGAGCCGGGGGTCAGGACGGCGTCCGTACGCTCCAGGTAGGCCTCCAGGACCTCGTCCCCGAGCACCTCCCAGCCCTCGGAGGCGCGGGGCACGTCGTTCAGCGAGCGGATCGCGCCGATCTCGGCGGCGATCTCCGCGTCGGCCGGAGGCACGATCTGCGAGCCGTCGCCCAGGTAGACCTTGTAGCCGTTGTCGCGCGGCGGGTTGTGGCTCGCGGTCACCTCGACACCGGCGACGGCGCCCAGATGCCTTATGGCGTACGCGAGGACGGGCGTCGGCAGCGGGCGCGGGAGCAGCGCGGCGCGCAGCCCGGCGGCGGTCATCACGGCGGCGGTGTCGCGGGCGAAGTCGACGGACTTGTAGCGGGCGTCGTAGCCGACGACGACGAGGCCGCCGGTCTGGCCCTTGGCCTTGAGGTACGCGGCGAGTCCTGCGGCCGCGCGGATGACGACCGAGCGGTTCATCCGCATGGGTCCGGCGCCGAGCTCACCACGGAGCCCGGCCGTGCCGAACTGCAGCGTGCCGCTGAAACGGGCGGCGAGCTCGTCGGTGGCGTTGCGGTCGAGGAGTGCGGCGAGCTCGTCGCGGGTCTCCTGATCGGGATCCTCGGCGAGCCACGCCTGGGCCCGGGCGAGGAGGTCGTCCTGCGTCACGGTGGTGAGCCTTTCGGGAG
>NZ_MWIG01001094.1:0-777 GCF_002156145.1 Streptomyces sp. NRRL B-24572
ACAAAGGGCTGACTGGTGTCCACACCCCCTCTGACCGCCGACACGCCCGAAACTCATCGCGAGGGCTGGGCGGGCGCTCAGCCGGCGGGGAACTCGGCGGTGTCGAGGGTGAGGTCGAAGGGGGCGGGGAGGTGGATCGGCTCGCCGAACGGGACGGCGCGGAGCACGCGGTAGACGTCTCCCTTCGGCTCACCGTAGAGAGTCACGGTGGGTCCGCCGGGTGCGTGCCGATCGATGAGGAGGTAGAGCGGCACGCCGGCCTCGGCACATCCGGCTGCCTTCGTGATCCGGTCAGTGCTCGCGTTCGATGGCGAAGTGACCTCGACGACGAGTTCTCCCACTGCGGCGGGGACGAGGTGCCCGGGTCCATCCACGTCGGTCAGAGGGGCGACGAACAGGTCCGGGACAAAGGCGCTCAAGCGAGTCGGAATCGCGACCGACTGTGTTTGGTAGACGCCCCACTCCTCGGGGATCGCAGCCGCGAGCCGCCTCAGAACCCTGTAGGCGATGTTGTTGTGCCGGGCGGACGGCGTGGGTGCCACGGTGATGATCCCCTCGATGATCTCCACCTTGCAGCCCTCGGGCCAGTCCATCGACTCCCATCGACGGACCAGGTCGTCCCAGCCGTTGCCCCGGCCGTACTGGGGCTCGGCAGCGAGTGCGCCCATGGCGGTCTCCTCTATCGGTGCGTCACCGATCCCAGCATGCCGAACGGGACCGGTGGGGGTCCACCGGCCCCGTTCACCCGAAGGCGCCTTAGGGCGTGTTTCAGAAGCC
>NZ_MWIG01001095.1:0-1495 GCF_002156145.1 Streptomyces sp. NRRL B-24572
GCGCGGCGCCGAACCGGTCACCGTCCCCGCGCCCCGGGTCCGGGCCGTGGACACCACGGGAGCGGGCGACACCTTCGTCGGCGCCCTCGCGGTCGCCCTCGGCGAGGGCCGTCCCGCCCCGGAGGCGCTCGCCTGGGCGCAGACGGCCGCCGCGCTCTCCGTCCAGCGCGAGGGCGCGTCGACCTCGATGCCGTACCGCGTCGAGATCGAGGCCGCCTTCCGCTCCCCCGACTCGCTGGAGGCGAACGCCGTATGACCACCGAGACGTCCACGGCGCCCCTGCACGGGCTGCGCGTCCTGGATCTCGCGACCCTCTTCGCCGGCCCGCTCGCGGCCATGATGCTGGGCGACTTCGGCGCCGACGTCGTCAAGGTCGAGCATCCCCGCAAGCCGGATCCGTCCCGTGGCCACGGCCCCGCCAAGGACGGCATCGGCCTGTGGTGGAAGGTCCTCGGCCGGAACAAGCGGGCGATCACCCTCGACCTGTCCTCGCCGGGCGGCCGTGACACGCTGCTCGCGCTCGCCGCCGACGCGGACGTCGTCGTGGAGAACTTCCGCCCCGGCACCCTGGAACGCTGGGGTCTGGGCTGGGAGGAGCTCTCCACCGTCAACCCTCGTCTGGTGCTGGCCCGGGTCACCGGCTTCGGCCAGTTCGGCCCGTACGCCCACCGCCCCGGCTTCGGCACCCTCGCCGAGGCGATGAGCGGCTTCGCCGCGATCACCGGCGAGCCGGACGGGCCGCCGACCCTGCCGCCCTTCGGCCTCGCCGACTCGATCGCCGCCCTCGCCACGGCGTACGCGGTGATGACCGCGCTCACCGCGAGGACGGCGACCGGCCGCGGCCAGGTCGTCGACATGGCGATCATCGAACCGATGCTCTCCGTCATCGGACCCCACCCCCTCTGGTACGACCAGCTCGGTTACGTCCAGCCCCGGACCGGCAACCGCTCCCGCAACAACGCCCCGCGCAACACCTACCGGACCGCCGACGGCTCCTGGGTCGCCGTCTCCACCTCCGCCCAGTCGATCGCCGAGCGGGTGCTGCGGCTCGTCGGCCGCCCGGAGCTGATCGACGAGCCGTGGTTCGCCGACGGCACGGGCCGGGCCGAGCACGCGGACGTCCTCGACGAGGCGGTCGGCTCGTGGATCGCCCGCCACACCCGCGACGAGGCGATGGCGGCCTTCGAGAAGGCGGAGGCGGCCATCGCCCCCGTCTACGACGTCCGGGACGTCGTCGCCGACCCGCAGTACCAGGCGCTCCGCACCGTGACCGAGGTGCAGGACCCCGAACTCGGCCCGATCAAGATGCAGAACGTCCTCTTCCGCCTCTCCGAGACCCCCGGCGCCATCCGCTGGTCCGGCCGGCCGCACGGCGCCGACACCACCGCCGTCCTCTCCGAACTCGGCCTCACCCCCGCCGAGATCGACGCCCTCCGCGAGCAAGGAGCGGTATGAGCCCCCTCAGCGGCCCCGACGAGGGGGCTCATACCGCTCC
>NZ_MWIG01001096.1:0-1590 GCF_002156145.1 Streptomyces sp. NRRL B-24572
GGGGAGCGGGGAGGGCGTGGTGGTGAGCGTGACGTCCATGGCGAGCCCCTGTCGTTGCGTAACCGAGTGATACCAGTCGGTAACTTCCGTTGGGGATCTTGTACGGGGGGATTCCGAGGCCCCGCAAGGAGGCCGTCGCGGCCGGGCGGTCCCGAAAACGGATCACCTATCAGGGTGACGCGGTCGGAAACCGGCTCTCCGACGACTCGGCGGGCGGCCTTCCGCGGTGGACGGACGACGGCTCCGGCCCGCCGCCCCGAAGGGGGACTCCGCACGTATCCTGAGGGCCTCTCCGTCTACGAAAGCGGCCTGCGATGCGCGTCTACGTCCCCCTGACCCTCCCCGGTCTCGCACAGGCGCACAAGGCGGGCGAGCTGGGCCCCGGTCCGCTGACCGCCTACGCCGTCACCCCCGCGCTGCGCGAGTGGTACGTCTCCGAGGACATCGAGGAGCTGGAGTACGCGGCGCTCAACCGGGCCGCGTCCGCCTCCCTGCGGCTCCTCGCCGGCGACCCCGAGGCGCCCCGGCGCCGGGTCGTCGTCGCCGTCGACGTGGCCGACAAGGACGCGACCGTCGACCCCGACCGCGGGCTCGACACCGGCTCCATCGGCGAGGTCCGCATCGCCGGAGCCGTACCCCTGGCCAAGGCGGCCGCCGTGCACGCCGACGCGGACGACGCCGAGGCGGACGTCGCGGCGGCGGCGGGCGCGCTGGGCGCGGCGGACCAGGGCGACGACGACGCGCAGTTCGTCGTGGACGGGGCCGAGGACCACGAGCTGCTGTGGTTCGGGGTGCAGGAGATCCCGGGTCTGCTGGGCTGACGTCCCTGTCGGTGGGGCCAGGTACCGTCTCTGCCCATGGGGAAGCACGGGAAACACCTGGTCTGGGACTGGAACGGCACACTGCTCGACGACATCGGCGCGGTCATCGGGGCGACGAACGCGGCCTTCGCGGAGCTGGGACTCGAAGAGATCACGCTCGAGCGGTACCGCGAGCTGTACACGGTGCCGGTGCCGAAGTTCTACGAGCGGCTGATGGGGCGGCTGCCCACGGACGAGGAGTGGACCGTCATGGACGGGGCTTTCCACCGGCACTACTGGGCGCGGGCCGAGTCCTGCACGCTCACCGCCGGGGCGGCGGAGCTGCTGGCCGCGCGGCAGGAGTCCGGGTTCACGCAGTCGCTGCTGTCGCTCGCGTCGCACGCCGATCTCGTGCCGCTCGTCGCGCGGTACGGGATCGCCGAGCGGTTCGTCCGGGTGGACGGGCGCGTCGATGCGTCGACGGACGGGAAGTCGGGGCACATGGTGCGGCACCTGGCTGCGCTTGCCGTCCCGGCCGAGCGGGTCGTCGTCATCGGTGACGCGGCGGACGACGCGATCGCGGCGGCGCATGTGGGGGCGCGGGCGGTGCTGTACACCGGGGGGTCGCACAGTCGGGCGTCGCTGTCGCGGGTCGGGGTGCCGGTGGTCGACTCGCTGGCCGAGGCCGTCGCCGTGGCGGAGGAGCTGGTCTAGGGGGCGGCTTCTGTCCGGTGGGGCAGGCGGGGTCCGGCCGGGTGCGGCTCGGTGGGTGGGTTGTGCCCACCCTCCC
>NZ_MWIG01001097.1:0-730 GCF_002156145.1 Streptomyces sp. NRRL B-24572
GGCATGTCGCTGACCGGTGGCGCGAACAACCTCTACGTCGGGGTGCCCTTCAGCAAGGCCTCCGGCACCACCAAGGGGGTCCTCCACGTCGTGACGTGGGCCGACCTCGACGGCACCACCAGCACGGGTGCCACCACGTACCAGCCGGGATCGGGCGGACTGCCCGACAGCGGCGTCTCGTTCGGCGTGGTCGGGTGACGGACGGCATGGAGAGAAGGAAGTACACCGCGATGACGTTCTGTTCGAACGGAGGTGCGGAAGAAGGGGTGGGCGGCAGACGGCCGGTCCGCTCGCTCACCGTCGCCACCGCGCTGACGGCCCTGCTGGTCATGACGCTCGGCAACGCCCCCGCCCCCGAGCCCACGGCCGCGACTGTCGCCACGGACAAGGCCGCCGAGAAGGCGGGCAAGGGCTCTGCCACGGCCCTCACCGAGGACGCCGCCCAGGACCGGGCCGCGAAGACCGGGAAGAAGGTCGAGATCACCGGCCTTCGCGACGAGCGCAGCACGACGGTCGCCAACCCGGACGGCACCTTCACCGTCACCGAGTACGTGCAGCCGGTCCGCACCCGCAAGAACGGCGCGTGGACCGACATCGACACCACGCTGGTCAAGCGGGACAACGGGACCTACGCGCCCAGGGCCGCCGTCACCGCGATGGCCTTCTCCGGCGGCGGCGACCGCACCTTCGCCGAGATCGAGAAGGACGGCCGCCCCCTCTCCCTCGACTG
>NZ_MWIG01001098.1:0-517 GCF_002156145.1 Streptomyces sp. NRRL B-24572
GTCACCCGCGAAACGGATGATCACCCGGTCGAGCCGGCGCACTTCCTTCTCGGTGCCGTGGTGGGGCGTCGCCGGAGCGCTGCGCTGCTCCCCGACCAGGGCCTCACCGGCCTCGCTACTGACCTGGCTGGTCACTGAACTGGACCTCCCTCGCGGCAAGGGGACTCTCCGCCGGAGGCGGGGAGAAGGCTCGGGGCGCGGCAGGCGGCCTCTGTGTGGAGATCACCTTCCGTCCCAGGCCCACCCTACGACGGTAAGGGGGGCCTTCCCGGGACTTCTCACATCGCGGACCTCTTTTTGAGACGCCCTCTTGCCCTGAATCGTCACGTTCTGTCGCCACCCGGAGTGTTCCGGAAAGTCTGATTCCGCCTCATCCTTTGGAACTGGGACCAGGATATCTGACAGCGTGTCAGATGATCAGGACTTCAGGTACGTCAATACGGCGAGTACCCGGCGGTGATCACCGTCACTCGGGGAGAGGCCCAGCTTCAGGAAGATGTTGCTGATGTGCTTCTCC
>NZ_MWIG01001099.1:0-396 GCF_002156145.1 Streptomyces sp. NRRL B-24572
GAGGACGGCGAGGAGTTCGCCGTCTGTCATCAGCCGGCCGAGCCCTTCTCCAAACTTCAGCACCCTAAGAAGCTGCTGCTCGGTGTTCTGCAATTTACCCTCGGTCACGGCGCGGTCGTTTGCCCATATTTCCCGGAAGAGCCTAGAGACGAGTGCATAGCCATCATCGGGCTGGCCACGATAGAAAGTCCGCTCGGATTCCGGGGGAAGAGGCACACTTCCCTCTGGGTGGGGAGGCTGTGCGCCTGCTTCCATCCACTCCCACAGGGTCTCTTCGGAGTTGATTCCGACTTTCACGTTGATTTCGCGGTCCCGGAAGAAACGTCTGGGCGAATATCGCTGGGGAGCGTCCATGGCGCACTCCTTGCACAGGGTGCCCGTTCCGGCGGCGGGCTG
>NZ_MWIG01001099.1:446-1072 GCF_002156145.1 Streptomyces sp. NRRL B-24572
GCCAGAGAGCTCAGCCTGCGCCACGAGCGGCGAGAACCTACACGAACCGGGGGGCTCCCGTTGACTCATGACTGATGGCTGATCGGCCACGGAACGCCAGTCGGGCACCCTCGAACCACGCCTGAGTTTTCCACCGGTGCCGACGGCCGAGCCGCCAGATCCGTGCCTGACACAGGACTTGGACGACGGTGGGTGATGTCAGCGGCGAGCTCTAGGATCCCGGCATGGTTTCCCCGGAGAGCATCGAGCGAATCATGACGCGGATCGAACTCGAGGGGGACGGTGAGTTCTGCGGCTGTGGAGCGTGGGCGGCCCGCCTGGTACGGGGCCGCGAGTGCCAAGGGTGCTACCGGATGCGCCGCGGTATCGAGAGGTACGGGATCAGCATCCCCCAGTACAACGCCATCTGGCGCGCGCAGAATTTCCGGTGCGCCCTCTGCGGGAACAATGAGGAGCCCTGCGACGGCGGCATCCCTCACGTTGAACCACGCCCCTGGCAAATCGATCACGACCATCACTGCTGCGGCATCAAGGGTTCCAGCAACCGATGCTGCGTTCGCGGGATTCTTTGCCTCCCGTGCAACCTGAATGAGCTGGCGCCATATGAGCGCAAGCGCCGTCGCGGC
>NZ_MWIG01000011.1:0-12376 GCF_002156145.1 Streptomyces sp. NRRL B-24572
AAGCACTCGCCCCGGCCGAAGGCCGCGACGGCCTCGCGGACGGCGGAGTCGTACAGCTCCGGGACCTCTTCGAGGGTGCGGGCGACCTTCAGACCGCGACCGCCACCACCGAAGGCGGCCTTGATCGCGATCGGCAGGCCGTGCTCCTCGGCGAAGGCCACGACCTCGTCGGCACCCGACACCGGGTCCGGCGTGCCCGCGACGAGCGGGGCGCCGGCGCGCTGCGCGATGTGACGGGCGGCGACCTTGTCACCCAGATCACGAATGGCCTGCGGCGGCGGACCGATCCACGTCAGACCCGCGTCCAGGACCGCCTGCGCGAACTCGGCGTTCTCGGAAAGGAAGCCGTAGCCGGGGTGTACGGCGTCCGCGCCCGAGTCCTTGGCGGCCTGCAGCACCTTGGCCATGTCCAGGTAGCTGGTCGCCGGGGTGTCACCGCCCAGAGCGAACGCCTCGTCAGCCGCCCGGACGTGCAGGGCATCCCGATCCGGATCGGCGTACACGGCCACGCTGCCGATACCCGCGTCCCGGCACGCCCGGGCCACACGGACAGCGATTTCGCCACGGTTGGCGATGAGCACCTTGCGCACGATGGCTCCCTCCTTGAAACAAGCTGAGTTTAGGGACTGCCGACACGGCCTTTCGACCCGTCCCCAGTGGTGAGCTTGCCCACACGGAGCGTGACCACGGGCCCGCTCGGGTCGTGAATTCCCTTGTCGCACCAAGGTACGCAGGGTTCCTTGACGGCACAGTAGCTCCGAGGTGTGGCGCAGGTCTCTGTTCATGGGACCAGGGGCCATTCGGGTTTCTTTGTGGAGTCCCTACGAATGGCTCAACGATTCTTTGCCCCGCCGCCGCCCCGCCCTCCGCCGTCGCCCGCCGTGCGCGAACTCTTGTCCGAGGGTTTACCGGTCAGTAGCCTGCGTGCTGTCGACCGTACTGCCGGTAACAGGCGAATCCAGGGGGTGGCCGAGGTGGCCCGCAGACCGATAGCCCTCGTGACGGCCGCCGTGCTCTTCCTCGAAGCGCCGGGCATCGTCGCGATCAACGCCGTCATGGCGGGCTTCGTGGAGGCCCAGTCGATGTCCCTCGACGGCATGGACCCCGACGCGATGGTCGCCGGCACCTGGGGGCTCGGCATCGGCTCCGGCGTCGCCCTCGTCCTCTGCGCCCTCGTCGCCCTCGTCGCGGGCGTCCGCGACCGCCGCCCCGGCCGCTTCGGCCGCGGCCTCCTCATCGGCTGCGCGGTCGTCCACGGCCTCCTCGGCGCGGTCGCCGTCGGCCTCCTCGGCTGGCCCGCCTTCGCCTTCCTGGTGACCGTGCTCGGACTCGTCGTCCTCACCCTGGTGGCGTACGGCGAGGAGCGCGGGAAGGGCGCCGACGCCCCCGAAGAGGCGCCGGCCGCCGCCTGAGGGATCAGGCCCAGAGGTCGGTGATCTCGACGTCCAGCTTGCGCAGGAGCCGGCGCAGCAGCGGCAGGGACAGGCCGATCACGTTGCCCGGGTCCCCGTCGATGCCGTCGATGAACGGCGCCGAGCGGCCGTCCAGGGTGAACGCGCCCGCCACGTGCAGCGGTTCGCCGCTCGCCACGTACGCGGCGATCTCCTCGTCCGTCGGCTCGCCGAAGCGGACCACGGTGGAGGCCGTCGCCGACTCGTAGCGCTTGGCGGCCGTGTCGTACACGCAGTGGCCGGTCTGCAGGACGCCGACGCGGCCGCGCATCGACTTCCAGCGGGCGGTGGCCTCCTCGGCGTCGGCCGGCTTGCCGAGGGCCTGCTTGTCGAGCTCCAGGACCGAGTCGCAGCCGATGACGAGCGCGCCGAACACCTCGGGCTTGGCGGCCACATGGGCGGCCTTCGCCTCCGCGAGGGCGAGCGCGAGTTCGGCCGGGGTCGGGGCGTGGACCTTGTCCTCGTCGACGCCGCTCACGATCACCTCGGGAGCGAGTCCGGCCTGCCGGAGCAGACCGAGCCGGGCGGGGGAGGCGGAGGCGAGCACGACACGGCGCGGATCAGCAGTCATGGGGGCAGCGTAATCGGGTCGGTCCCCCGCCGGTGCTTCTCGGCGTGTGCCCCCCGGTGGTTCTCAGCGCGTGCCCGTCAGGAGTACGGCCAGGACCGCGGCCACGGCGAGCAGCACCCCCGTACGGCTGATCAGCGCCTGCATCTCGCGGAGGAACTTCGGCGGCTTGTTCTCCGGGTCCGACCACAGCATGCCTCCGATCCTGCTGGCGGGGCGGCCGGTGCGCCTGAGTACGGATACTCAGGCGCCCCTGTGCGAAAGGACTATTCGCGGACTCCGGCGGGCGCGAACACCCCGTCCCGTGCCGCCACGAGCGCCGCCGTCACCGCCCGTTCCGCGACGGCCGCGTCGAGCTCCTCGCGGGTGACGGCGAAGCGGTAGTAGAGCGGGGCGGAGACGGCGCGGAGGAGTTCGGCGGGGTCCGTGCCCGCCGGGATCTCGCCGCGCGCCGCGCCCCTGGTGACGACCGGGGCCCATTCGGCGAGCCGGGTCCGGTAGAAGTCGGCGAGGGCGCGGGCGCACTCCTCGTCGCAGGCCGCCGCGGCGATGACCGCGCGGAAGACGGCACCCATCCGGGGGTCCACGAGGGTGGCCCGGACGAGTTCGGCGTTGGCCCGCAGGTCGCCCGCGAGGGTGCCGGTGTCGGAGGCGGGCAGCGACTGCTCGGCCATGTCGTGCAGGAGGTCGGTGACCAGGCCGACGGGGGAGCCCCAGCGGCGGTACACGGTGGTCTTGCCGACGCCGGCGCCCGCGGCGATCCGGTCCATGTTCAGGGCGTGGAAGCCGGTGTCGGCGAGGGCGTCCAGGGTGGCGTCGAGGACCGCCCTGCGGACCTTCGCGGTGCGGCCGCCGGGACGCGTGGTGCCGGGCACGGCCGGCCGGCTCTCAGTCAAACGGGTCTCCTGTTCCATTAACGCCTTCGACTCTGCTACGGTACGGGACATCTTAACGGAACCATTTTCCCATTAAGGGGTCCGTGCATGGTTGCCCTCGATCTCCCCGCCACCTCGCCCGCCCGGCCCGACCGGATGACCGGCCGGATGCGGCTCGTCCTCGTCGTCCTCCTCCTCGCCCAGTTCATGCTGGCCGTCGACTTCTCGATCCTGAACGTCGCCCTGCCCGTCATCGGCCAGGGACTCGGCTTCACCCTCGGCGGCCTCCAGTGGATCGCCACCGCCTTCGCCCTCGCCGCCGCCGGATTCACCCTCCTCTTCGGGCGTGTCGCCGACCTGGTCGGCCGCCGACGCCTCTTCCTCGCCGGCATGGCCGTCCTCGGGATCTCCTCCCTCGTCGGCGGCCTCGCCACCGGACCCGAGATGCTCATGGCCGCCCGCGTCGCCCAGGGCCTCGCCACCGCCGCCGTCACCCCCGCCGGGCTCTCCCTGCTCACCTCCTCCTTCCCCGAGGGCCCGCTGCGCGCCAAGGCGCTCGGCCTGAACGGCGCCCTCATGTCCGCGGGCTTCACCACCGGCGCGATCCTCGGCGGCGTCCTCACCGACCTGCTCTCCTGGCGCTGGGCCTTCCTCGTCAACGTGCCGGTCGCCCTCGCCGTCCTCCTCGTCGCCCCCGCCGTCATCCAGGAGAGCCGCCCGGCCGACCGCCCCCGCCTCGACGTGCCCGGCGCGATCACCGTCACGGGCGGCCTCCTCGCCCTCGTCTACGGCCTCACTCGCACCGGCGAGCACGGCTTGAGCGACCCCACCGCGCTCACCGCCCTCGCCGCCGGCGCCGCGCTCCTCGTCGCCTTCGTCCTCGTCGAACGCCGGGCCGCCTCGCCCCTCGTCCCGATCCGCGTCCTGAAGCGCCGCACCGTCGTCTGGGGCAACCTCGCCGGGCTCGTCGCCTTCGTCACCGAGACCTCCCTGGTCTTCCTGATGACCCTCTACCTGCAGGACGTCCTGGGCTTCTCCCCGCTCGCCGCCGGACTCTCCTTCGGCGTCCTCGGCGCCGGCACGGTCCTCGGCGGAGTGGCCGCCTCCCGCTTCATCGGCCGCTTCGGCGCCCGTACCGCCCTCGTCTCCGGCGGCCTCCTCCAGGCCCTCGCCACCCTCGCCCTGTACGGACTCGGCGACGACCCCGGCAGCCTCGCGCTGCTGCTCGCCGCGACCTTCGCCGGCGGCGTCGGCAACATGCTCGCGATCGTCGGCTTCATGGTCACCGCCACCTCGGGCCTCCCCGACGGCGAGCAGGGCATGGCGACCGGGCTCGCGACCATGACCCAGCAGATCGGCATCACCATGGGCACCCCGGTCATGAGCGCCGTCGTCGTCACCGCGCCCGTGCTCCTCGACGGCATCGGCCTGGCGGTCCTCGTCAACGCCGCGATCGTCGCCGCCGGAGCCGTACTGTCGGGCCTCTTCCTCCGCCGTACGTGAGAAGCGGCCCGGGCATGCGAAAGGCCGGATCCCCCGCACAAGGGATCCGGCCTTTCACCGTGCGACGACTACACGGGCCAGTACGACCGTGCCCAGGCCCGCGGGCCCGGCCGCTGCCGTACCGCCCGTGCGATACGGGAGGGGTCCGACCACCCCTCCGGTACCGCCGGGCCGCCCGCCTCGGCGGACGCCGCCGCCGTGGCCGCGGCCCGGGCTTGAACCACCGCCAGTGCGGCGGCCAACTCCTCCGGAGTCGGGTTGCCTCGTACGACCTTGATCATGTCGGCTCCTTGAGGGTCCGGGCGGGGCTAGAGCGGGATGTTGCCGTGCTTCTTCGGAGGCAGGGATTCCCGCTTCGTACGGAGCTGACGCAGACCCTTCACGATCTGCGGGCGCGTGTCCGACGGCAGGATCACCCCGTCGATGTAGCCGCGCTCGGCCGCGATGTACGGGTTGAGCAGGGCGTCCTCGTACTCCTGCATCAGCCGCGCCCGCTCGGCCTCCTGGTCCTCCGCATCGGCGATCGTCCGGCGGTGCAGGATGTTGACCGCACCCTGCGCGCCCATGACCGCGATCTGCGCCGTCGGCCACGCCAGGTTCAGGTCGGCGCCCAGGTGCTTGGAGCCCATGACGTCGTACGCACCGCCGAAGGCCTTGCGGGTGATGACCGTGATCAGCGGGACCGTCGCCTCGGCGTACGCGTAGATCAGCTTCGCGCCGCGCCGGATGATGCCGCCGTACTCCTGGTCGACACCGGGCAGGAAGCCGGGGACGTCGACGAACGTCAGCACCGGGATGTTGAAGGCGTCGCACGTACGGACGAAACGCGCCGCCTTCTCCGAGGCGTTGATGTCCAGGCAGCCGGCGAACTGCATCGGCTGGTTCGCGACCACGCCGACCGGGAAGCCCTCGACGCGGCCGAAGCCGGTCACGATGTTCGGCGCGAACAGCGCCTGCGTCTCCAGGAACTCGCCGTCGTCGAGGACGTGCTCGATGACCTTGTGCATGTCGTACGGCTGGTTCGCCGAGTCCGGGATCAGCGTGTCGAGCTCGCGGTCCTCGTCCGTCACCTCGGTCTCCGCGACCTCCGGGAAGGCCGGCGGCTCCGAGAGGTTGTTCGACGGCAGGTACGAGAGCAGCGACTTCACGTACTCGATCGCGTCCTTCTCGTCACCGGACATGTGATGCGCCACGCCCGAGGTCGAGTTGTGCGTCCGGGCGCCGCCCAGCTCCTCGAAGCCCACGTCCTCACCGGTGACGGTCTTGATGACGTCGGGACCGGTGATGAACATGTGCGAGGTCTGATCGACCATCACCGTGAAGTCGGTGATCGCGGGGGAGTACACCGCACCGCCCGCGCACGGGCCGACGATCAGCGAGATCTGCGGGATCACGCCCGACGCGTGCGTGTTCCGCCGGAAGATCTCGCCGTACATCCCGAGCGCGCTCACGCCCTCCTGGATGCGCGCGCCGCCGGAGTCGTTGATGCCGACGACCGGGCAGCCCGTCTTCAGCGCGAAGTCCATCACCTTGATGATCTTCTGGCCGTACGTCTCGCCGAGCGCCCCGCCGAAGACCGTGAAGTCCTGCGAGAACACGGCGACCGGACGGCCGTCCACCGTGCCGTAGCCGGTGACGACACCGTCTCCGTACGGCCGGTTCTTCTCCAGGCCGAAGTTGGTCGAGCGGTGGCGGGCCAGCTCGTCCAGCTCCACGAACGAGCCCTCGTCGAGGAGGAGGGCGATCCGCTCGCGCGCGGTCAGCTTGCCCTTGGCGTGCTGCTTCTCCACCGCGCGCTCCGAGCCGGCGTGCGTGGCCTCGTCGATACGGCGCTTGAGGTCCGCGATCTTGCCCGCGGTCGTGTGAATGTCGATCTCGTACTGCTCTGCCGGCTCGGACATCGGGATGCGGCTCCCTGCCTGGTCACGGGGGGTTCGTTGACTACGAATGGGCTACTACTGGCCTACTGACCCGTAGCGTATCGACGGCGATAGGGTTCGGCACTGCGGTCTTTGCCACACCTACTCTGGCTTGCATGACGTCCTCTCAAGGCTCCGGCGGACCCTGGTCCGACCTCGACCGGCCCCCGCTGAACGCCCCCGCGCTGCGCCGCGCGCTCGTTCTCCCCGACGGACTGTGGACCTCGTTCGACGTGGTCACCACCACCGGCTCCACCAACAGCGACCTCGCCGCCCGGGCCGACGAACTGCCCGAAGGCGCGGTGCTCGTCGCCGAGGAGCAGACCTCGGGCCGTGGCCGCCTCGACCGCACCTGGACCGCGCCCGCCCGCTCCGGGCTCTTCCTCTCCGTCCTCCTCAAGCCGGACGTGCCCGTCCACCGCTGGGGCTGGCTCCCGCTCCTCACCGGCGTGGCCGCCGCCACCGGCCTCGCGAAGGCCGCCGGCGTCGACACCTCACTCAAGTGGCCCAACGACCTCCTGGTTTCCGTCGCGGGCGAGGAACGCAAGACCGGCGGCATCCTCGCCGAGCGGGCCGGCGCCGACGCCATCGTCGTCGGCCTCGGCATCAACGTCAGCCTCCGCGAGGACGAACTGCCCGTCCCGGCGGCCGGCTCCCTCCTCCTCGCCGGCGCGGTCTCCACCGACCGCGACACCCTCCTGCGGGCCGTCCTGCGCTCCCTCGCGCAGTGGTACGGCGACTGGGTACGGGCCGACGGCGACCCCGCCGCCTCCGGCCTCCAGGCGGCCTACGCGGCCGGCTGCGCCACCCTCGGCCGCCGCGTCCGCGCCGAACTCCCCGGCGAACGCATGCTGGAGGGGGAGGCCGTCGCCCTGGACGGAGACGGCCGCCTGGTCGTCGCCACGGAGGGCGGCGGCACGGAAGCGGTGGGAGCGGGCGACATCGTCCACCTGCGGACGTAGGCGCGGGCACGCGCTCCGCCCCGGTGTGGGCAATCGTTCCGCAAGGCGAGGGGGTCCCCCTGCTCGAGCGAAGCCGAGAGCTCGGGGAGGGTGGGCACACCCCACCCGCGCGCCGCACCCTCCGGTTCGTCCGCCCCGAGCGCCCGCGCGCCCGGTGGACGGCACGACTCCGGGGCCGGTGGCCGCGCGCCCGCGCACGGGGCGGCCCGCACGGCCGCCGCGGCACCGCGCAGGGGTGAGCCAGCACACACCTGCCGTATCGTTGACCGGGATCGATGGCGACAGATCGGCAGGACACGTGGGCAGCGGCAGGGAACGGGCAGGAGGCGGCCGGTGACCGTCGACGACGCGAACGCGGGCGGCGGGACCGAGCCGCCCGAGGCGCCCACGTACCCCACCCCCCACCACGAGGTCGACCACACGGCCGAGCCGAGCCACGACCCCCTGGCCATCCGCCTGGAACAGCTCATCCTCGGCGCCGACCGCCGCTACACCCCCTTCCAGGCCGCCCGCACCGCCGGCGTCTCCATGGAGCTCGCCTCCCGCTTCTGGCGCGCCATGGGCTTCGCCGACATCGGCCAGGCCAAGGCGCTCACCGAGGCCGACGTCCTCGCCCTGCGGCGGCTCGCCGGCCTCGTGGAGGCGGGGCTGCTCAGCGAGCCGATGGCCGTGCAGGTGGCCCGTTCCACCGGACAGACCACCGCGCGCCTCGCCGAGTGGCAGATCGACTCCTTCCTGGAGGGCCTGACCGAGCCGCCCGAGCCCGGCATGACCCGCACCGAGGTCACGTACCCGCTGGTCGAGCTGCTCCTGCCCGAGCTGGAGGAGTTCCTGGTCTACGTCTGGCGCCGGCAGCTCGCCGCCGCCACGGGCAGGGTCGTGCAGGCCGCCGACGACGAGGAGATGGTCGACCGGCGGCTGGCCGTGGGCTTCGCGGACCTCGTCGGCTTCACCCGGCTCACCCGCCGCCTGGAGGAGGAGGAGCTCGGCGAGCTCGTCGAGGCCTTCGAGACGACCTGCGCCGACCTCGTCGCCGCGCACGGCGGCCGGCTCATCAAGACCCTCGGCGACGAGGTGCTGTACTGCGCCGACGACCCCGGCACGGCCGCCGAGATCGCGCTGCGGCTGATCGAGACCCTCGGCCACGACGAGACGATGCCCGCGCTGCGCGTCGGCATCGCCTTCGGCACCGTGACGACCCGGATGGGCGACGTCTTCGGCACCACCGTGAACCTGGCCAGCCGCCTCACCTCGATAGCCCCGAAGGACGCCGTCCTCGTCGACGACGCCTTCGCGGAGGAGCTGACCCGCACCGGCGAGGCGCCCGTCTCGGAGACGGAGGCGGCCGAGGAGGCGGCCCGCGCCGAGAAGGAGGGCCGGCAGCCGGTCACGTACCGCTTCGCGCTCCAGCCGACGTACCAGCGCTCGGTCCGGGGCGTCGGCGTCGTCGAACCCTGGCTCCTGAGCCGCCGTCCCACTTAGGATCTCCCGGTGAACGCCCGTTAACACCCGTTGACGGGCCTGAACCGGGAGGGTGTGCGGTCATGTCCGAGCAGCGCTTTGGTGAGTTCGTGGTGGTCCGGAAGGACGGTCACGTCGCGGAGCTGGTCCTCGACCGGCCCAAGGCCATGAACGCGGTCTCCTCCGAGATGGCCCGCTCCATCGGCGCCGCCTGCGACGCCCTCGCCGCCGACCCCGAGGTCCGCGTCACCGTCCTGACCTCCTCGAACGACCGCGCCTTCTGCGTCGGCGCCGACCTGAAGGAGCGCAACTCCTTCACCGACGCCGAGCTCGTCCGCCAGCGCCCGACCGCCCGCGCCTGCTACACCGGCGTCCTCGAGCTGCCGATGCCGACCGTCGCCGCCGTGCACGGCTTCGCCCTCGGCGGCGGCTTCGAGCTGGCGCTCGCCTGCGACGTCATCGTGGCCGACGCGACCGCCGTCGTCGGCCTCCCCGAGGTCTCCGTGGGCGTCATCCCCGGCGGCGGCGGTACGCAGCTGCTCCCGCGCCGGGTGGGTGCGGCGCGCGCCGCCGAGCTGGTCTTCACGGCCCGCCGGGTGGAGGCGGCCGAGGCCCGCGAGCTGGGCCTCGTCGACCTCCTGGAGGAGGACGCCCGGACGGCGGCCCTGGAGCTCGCCGGGCGGATCGCGGCGAACTCGCCGGTCGGCCTGCGCGCCGCGAAGAAGGCGATGCGGCTCGGTCAGGGCCTGGACCTGCGGGCGGGCCTCGAGGTCGAGGACGCGGCCTGGCGTTCGGTGGCCTTCTCGGGCGACCGGGCGGAGGGCGTGGCGGCCTTCAACGAGAAGCGGAAGCCGAACTGGCCGGGCGAGTGACCTGAGATTTCTACCGCTTTGTACCAAATGTGACTTACGGTGACGTCTCGGAAGGGAAAACGGATCAAACCTCCCTAAGCTGGAGGAATGGGTGAGGATGTGCGGCTGCGGGCCGTAGTGGCGCTGGCGCAGGCGATGGCGGCGGCGCACACTCCGCGCGAGTTCTGGCGGGCGGCGGCGCTCGGGGCCTGCGAGGGCCTCGACGGGAGCTTCGCCGCCCTGTCCGTCTGGGAGCGGGACCACGGCCGCCTCAAGGTCCTGGTGAACGCCGGGGACCGGGCCGTGGGCGAGGAGGAGTTCCCGGACTCGGAGACGTACCCCGTGCACCAGTTCCCGGAGATCACCGAGTTCCTGCACGAGCAGTGGGCGGGCGGCGGCGAGCCGGACGCCTGGGTGGAGACGGCCGCCGACCCCGTCCCGACCGGTCGGGTGACGGGTCTGCGGCGGCGGGGGCGCGGCTGCTGCGTGGTCGCCCCGATCGTGCTGCACGGGCGCGCGTGGGGGGAGCTGTACGTGGCCCGCCCACCGGCGGAGAAACCTTTCACCCGTGCGGACGCGGATTTCGCGACCGTCCTGGCGGCGGTCGTCGCCGCCGGCATCGCCCAGGCCGAGCGTCTGGAGGAGGTCCGCAAGCTGGCCTTCACCGACCCCCTGACCGGCCTGGCCAACCGGCGGGCCGTCGACACCCGCCTGGACGAGGCCATCGAGCGCTACCGGGCGGACGGCTCCGTGGTCAGTCTGATGGTCTGCGACCTGAACGGCCTCAAGCGGGTCAACGACACCCACGGCCACGCCGTGGGCGACCGCCTCCTCGAACGCTTCGGCTCGGTCCTCTCCCGCTGCGGCGCCATGCTCCCCGGCGCCCTCGCGGCCCGTCTGGGCGGCGACGAGTTCTGCCTGCTCACCGTCGGCCCGGCGGCGGACGAGGTCGTCGCGGTCGCCGAGGAGCTGTGCGTACGGGCGGCGGAGCTGGAGCTCGGCGAGGGCGTGGCCTGCGGGGTCGCGTCCACCGGCGACCCCATCGGGCCGCTCAGGTCGGCCCGCCGCCTCTTCCGGCTCGCCGACGCCGCCCAGTACCAGGCGAAGGCCGACCGCTCGTCGAAGCCCGTCGTCGCGGGCCGTGACGGCACGGTCATCCGCCTCGCCGACGCACCCCCGGGGGCCAGGGACCGCCGCCGCTTCCGCGACGCGCCGACGACGGGCCCCCTGCCGGTGGAGCCGCCGGCCGGGGAGTCGACGGGGGACTCGTCGGCGTAAGGGGTCGTCCCCTGCGGGGACAGTGACGAAATCCCCTAGTGACACGCAGGTCTTCAATCCGTAGGGTGCTGAATATGGATATGCAGACAGTCGTCCTCGGCACGTCCGGCACGACCCCGCAGGACGTCATCGACGTCGCCCGCCACGGCGCCCGCGTCGAGCTGTCGACCGAGGCGGTGGCCGCCCTGGCCGCCGCGCGGGAGATCGTGGACGCCCTCGCCGCCAAGCCCGAGCCCGTCTACGGGGTCTCCACCGGATTCGGCGCGCTCGCCACCCGGCACATCAGCCACGAGCTCCGCGCCCAGCTCCAGCGCAACATCGTCCGCTCGCACGCCGCCGGCATGGGCCCGCGCGTCGAGCGCGAGGTCGTGCGCGCCCTGATGTTCCTCCGCCTCAAGACCGTCGCCTCCGGGCACACCGGCGTCCGCCCCGAGGTCGCCCAGACCATGGCCGACGTCCTCAACGCCGGCATCACCCCCGTCGTCCACGAGTACGGCTCCCTCGGCTGCTCCGGCGACCTCGCCCCGCTCTCCCACTGCGCCCTCGCGCTCATGGGCGAGGGCGACGCCGAAGGCCCCGACGGCGTGGTCAAGCCCGCGGGCGAGCTCCTCGCCGCCGCCGGCATCGCCCCCGTCGAGCTCAAGGAGAAGGAGGGCCTCGCCCTCCTCAACGGCACCGACGGCATGCTCGGCATGCTGATCATGGCCCTCGCCGACCTCGACACCCTCTACAAGTCGGCCGACATCACCGCCGCGCTCTCCCTCGAAGCCCTCCTCGGCACCGAGAAGGTCCTCGAACCCGAGCTGCACGCCATCCGCCCGCACCCCGGCCAGGCCGCCTCCGCCGCCAACATGCTGGCCGTCCTCAAGGGCTCCGGCCTCACCGGCCACGCCCAGGCCGGCGAGGCCCCCCGCGTCCAGGACGCCTACTCGGTGCGCTGCGCCCCGCAGGTCGCCGGCGCCGGCCGCGACACCATGGCCCACGCCCTCCTCGTCGCCGAGCGCGAGCTCGCCGCCGCCGTCGACAACCCCGTCGTCCTGCCCGACGGCCGGGTCGCCTCCAACGGCAACTTCCACGGCGCCCCCGTCGCGTACGTCCTCGACTTCCTCGCGATCGCCGCCGCCGACCTCGGCTCCATCGCCGAGCGCCGCACCGACCGGCTCCTCGACAAGAACCGCTCGCACGGCCTCCCGTCGTTCCTCGCCGACGACGCCGGCGTCGACTCGGGCCTGATGATCGCCCAGTACACGCAGGCCGCCCTGGTCAGCGAGACGAAGCGGCTCGCCGTCCCGGCCTCCGCCGACTCCATCCCGTCCTCCGCGATGCAGGAGGACCACGTCTCCATGGGCTGGTCCGCCGCCCGCAAGCTGCGCACCGCGATCGGCAACCTCAACCGGATCCTCGCGGTCGAGCTGTACGCCGCCACCCGGGGCATCGAGCTCCGCGAGGGCCTCACCCCGGCACCCGCCTCGCAGGCCGCCATCCAGGCCCTGCGCGCGGCCGGCGTC
>NZ_MWIG01000110.1:0-22547 GCF_002156145.1 Streptomyces sp. NRRL B-24572
CCACGGCGCCCGCCTCGGTCTCGGAAACGGCGTGGAGCACGGGGCCGGCGAGGGCGAGGAACGAGGGGTCGGCGACGGCGTCGCTGCCGCCGGTGACGGTCAGCGCGCCGGTCTCCTCGTCGACGTCGGCGGCGAGGACGCCGAGGCCGCCCGCCGAGGTGAAGGAGCCGATGTACGCCCGTACCCCGCTCCGGCCCTGATCCGTCCCCGTGCCGCCCACGGCGCCTCCCCTGCCCCGGGGCCGGTCGCGGTCGACCGGCCGTCGTCTCGTGGCGCCGACGGTAGCAGGCGGTCTAGACCAAATGGCGGTGCCCGGCGCGTCCGAGCGGACGAGCCGGGCACCTGGCGGCACGGAGCCCCGTCAGGAACGGACCACCCATGCGCCGGGCCGAGTCCGCAGCGGGGCGTCCAGCTCCGTGAGCACGCGAGCCAGTCCCCTTGCGTGGGCGAGAGCCGGCGCACCCGCGTGAGGGGCGTCGTTCTCGGCCCGGAGGTGCCCCTCCAGCTCCATCGCGCCCCCTTCGCCGGAGGTGAGGGCCTCCACGGCGGCCTCGACCCGCCAGCAGGCGGCGGCCAGGCGGGCGTCGTGACCGGCGTCCGGGTCGGCGGCCACGGCGACCAGGCCCCGCACCTCCGCGGCCGCCTCGTCGAGGAGCCCGAGGACGCGGCGCGCCCGCTGCTTCCTCCCCGTGAAGGGGGCCAGCGGATGCACCAGCGGAGCCAGCGAGAGCCGTACGCGCCCGAGCAGCGCCTCCAGCTCGGCGGCGTGCGGCGTCGGGTCGGCGGCCTCCTCGCCGGCGAGACGCCGGACGGACGCCGAGGTGGCGGACCGGACGCAGAGGAGCGCCCGCTGGATCCACGCGTCGTTCGTCGTGTGCGTCCGCACGGGAAGGACCAGCGTCACGGCAAGAGCGGCGCACACGGCGCCGACGCCGGTCTCGGTCACGCGCAGGAGGAGCAGCGCGCCGTCCAGCACCCCGAGGAGCCCGTAGAGCAGGCTGGCCATCACGGTGACCGCCAGGATCATCCAGCTGTACGACACGGGGGCGGCGTAGAAGATCCCGAACACGCACACGGCGACAAGGAGCGCGGTGACGGCGGGCGCCCCGCCCAGCGGGACGGCGATGAGGAATCCGGCGGCGATGCCGGTGACGGTGCCGAGGACGCGACGGAAGCCCCGTACGAGCGTCTCGCCCCGCGAGGCCGTGTTGACGAAGATCCACCAGACGGTGCCGACGGCCCAGTACCAGCGCTGCTCCGAGAGGAACTGGCCGATGACGAGGGCCGCCCCCGAGGCGACGGTGACCTGGACGGCCTGGCGGGTGGTGGCCCGGGCCAGCCCCGTCCCGGGCAGCGGGGCGGGCGCCGCCGGCGGCGGGACCCGACGCTCGAGGGGCCACAGCACGAAGCGCACGGTCCCGGCCGCGCCCAGGGCGATGCCCGTGGCCGCGTACAGCTCGGGGAGCTGCGCGGGGACGGCGTGCAGGAACTGGGTCACGAAGAACTGCATGAAGGCGAAGATGCCGAGCGCGTGTCCGCGCGGCCCCCAGCGGCGCGCGTACACGCCGGCGAAGATCACGAGCAGCCAGGCCGCGTCCCGCAGGAGCGGCGCGCCGTGCAGGAGCGCCGCGAGGGCGAGCACGGGGAACCCGACCGTCGGCAGCAGGGCGGTGGTGACGACCTGACGGCGCACCGTGGGGTCGCCGACAGTGAAGAGGGCGAGCAGCGCGGCGAGCCCGGCGGTGATGGACGCGACCAGGGACAGCCCGAGCAGCTCGGACAGGGCGACCGCGAGCCCGACGCCCAGGACGGCGCGGAGCGAGGTCCTGAGCCGGACGAGCCCCGGATCCGGGGCCATGAAGTACTTCTGCACGGCGGCCAATGCGCCCCCCTTGGTCTGTTCCTCACCGCGCGCGAGACGTCCCCTGGGGTGGTGGGGGCTCGGACACGACGAAGGCACCGCGGGCCGGTCCGGCCTCGTCGCCGGACGGCGCTGCGCGGCGCCGAAGGTATGTGATGGCTACAAGGATAGACCGAAGGGGGTACGGCGGCTCAACTCGTCGATGAAACGGTGGGCCATTGGCCCAGTGACACAGCGGAACAAGTGACCGGACGGAGCCATTGGCCCATGCCGCGCCACCACTGGACCGCGGCCCGGGGGAAGCGGCCGGAAGTGGGGGGATCCGAGGCGTTGACAGCGCCGCCGACGGCTCTCGATACTGACTGACGGTTCAGTTAACGACCCTGTTGCCACACCTGGAGGCACCATGTCCGACCTCCCCACCGAGCTGGTTCCGTTCACCCCCGAGCAGCGTGGCATCGTCGAACTCACCCGGGCCTTCGCCCGCGACGAGATCCGCCCGCGGGCGCGCGCCGTGGACGAGGCCGACGTCCAGACGCCGTGGGACCTGTGGCACAAGGCCGCCAAGGTCGGCATCACCGGCTTCATGCTTCCCGAGGAGTACGGGGGCGGCGGCTTCACCGACGTCTTCACCCAGTGCCTCGTGCAGGAGGAGCTGTGCGTCGGCGACCTCGGCATCGGAAACCTGCTCTGCTCCAACGGCTTCTTCGCCGACCCGCTGCTCGAACTCGGCACCGAGGAGCAGAAGCGGACCTGGCTCACCCCCCTGACCGGCCCCGACAGCCCGATGACCGCCCTCGCCACCACGGAACCCGGCGCCGGCTCCGACGCCGCGTCCATCGTGACGACGGCCACCCGCACCGACGGCGGCTATCTGCTGAACGGCCAGAAGGCCTGGATCTCCAACGCCGGCGAGGCCGAGCAGTACGTCGTCTTCGCCAAGACCGACCCCACCCGGCGCTCCCGGGGCGTGACCGCCTTCCTGCTGCGCAAGGACACCCCCGGCGTCACCTTCGGCGAGCCCATGCGCAAGATGGGCCAGCGCGCCATCGTCTGCCGGGAGATCTTCCTCGCCGACGCCTTCGTGCCCGAGGAGGACCGCCTCGGCGAGGAGGGGCAGGGCTTCCGGGGACTCATGCGGACCTTCGACGTCTCGCGGGTCGTGCTGGGCGCGGCGGCGACCGGAGTGGCGCGGGCCGCGTACGAGTACGCCCGCGACTACGCGCGCACCCGGCAGCAGTTCGGCAAGCCGATCGTCGAGCACCAGGCGGTGGCGTTCCGGCTGGCCGACATGCGGACCCGGATCGAGCAGTCCCGCCTGATGACCTGGCGCGCGGCCAAGCGCCTGGACGCCGGGCTGTCCGCGACGACCGAGGCCGCCATGGCCAAGCTGACCGCCTCGGAGACGGCCGCGTACTGCACCTGGGCCGCCGTGCAGACCCTCGGCGGCTGGGGCTACTCGCGCGAGTATCCGGTGGAGCAGTGGATGCGGGACGCCAAGCTGGAGGAGATCGAGGAGGGCACCTCGGACATCATGCGGCTCGTGATCGCGCGGGACCTGTGATGGCGACCCCGACCACGGAGGGCGAGACCTCCGCCGACGGCGCGTCCCTCACCGGCGGCGAGGCCGTCGTCCGCGCCCTCGCCGCGCACGGCGTCACCGACGCCTTCGGGATCCCCGGCACGCACAACCTGGAGATCTACCGCCACCTCCGGGCCCACGGCATACGTCATGTGACGCCCCGCCACGAACAGGGCGCGGGGTACGCCGCCGACGCGTACGCCCGGGTCTCCGGCCGGCCCGGTGTCGCGATCACCACCACCGGCCCCGCGCTCCTCAACATCGCCGCCGCCGTCGGCCAGGCCTACTCCGACAGCGTGCCGCTGCTCGTCGTCTCCCCCGGCATGCCGCTGCGGCACCCCCGGCAGTCCACCGGACTCCTCCACGAGATGCGCAGCCAGACGGAGGCGCTGCGCGGCGTCGCGGCCTTCAGCCACCGGGTGTCGTCCGTGGACGAGATCGGCTCGGCGGTGGCACGGGCCTTCACCCTCTTCCGTACGGGCCGGCCCCGTCCGGTGCACATCGAGGTGCCGCTCGACCTCCTTGAGACCGTGGAGCCGGCGGGGCCCGTACGGCGTGCGCCGCTCACCGGACCCCCCGCGCCCGACCCGGCGGCGGTGGGGAAGGCGGCCGACGTCCTGCGCGCGGCCCGGCGGCCCGCGCTCGTCCTGGGCGGAGGGGCCCGGTCGGCGGCCGCGGAATGCGCGGCGCTCGCCGAGGGCCTCGGCGCGCCGGCCGTGACCACCGCCAACGGCAAGGGCGTGCTCGACGAGCGCCACCCGCTCTCGCTGGGCGTGTCGCTGCACAGCCCGGCCGTGCAGAAGTGGCTGGCGGACCGCGACGTGGTCCTCGCCGTCGGCACGGAGCTGGCCGAGTCCGACCTCTGGGGTCCGCCACCGGCCCTGACGGGCACCTTGATCCGGGTCGACGTGGACCCCGCCCAGATGTACGCGGGGCTCCCGGCGGACGTGTCCCTGGTGGGCGACGCACGGGTGCTGCTCAGGGCGCTGCTCGCCGAGTGGCGGGGAGGAACCGGCGACGTCCCCTCAGAACCCGGTGGCGTCCCCGCGGACGCCGGCGACGTCCCCGCGGACCCCGGTGGCGTCCCCGCGGATCCCGGCGACGTCCCCGCGGACCCCGATGGCGTCCCCGCGGACCCCGTCGGCGTCCGCGCCCTCCGTGCCGCCCGCGACGACGAGACCCGTACCCGCGACGCGCGCTGGCTGCCGTACCTCCACGCCGTGCGCCGCGTCCTCGCCGAGGACGCCGTGCTCACCTCCGACAGCGCCCAGTGCTGCTACTACGGCGCACTGCCCCATCTTCCCCTCGGTCCCGAGGGGCGCTATCTGCACCCCACCGGCTTCGGCACCCTCGGCTACGCCCTGCCCGCCGCGATCGGCGCGAAGACCGCGTCCCCCGAGCGACAGGTCGTCGCCCTCAGCGGCGACGGCGGCCTGCAGTTCTCCGTGCAGGAGCTCGCCACCGCCGCACAGCTCCGGCTCCCGCTTCCCGTCGTGGTCTTCGACAACGGCGGTTACGGCGAGATCCGCGAGGAGATGGCGGCCCGCGGGGACACCCCCACGGCGGTGGACCTGCCCTCCGTCGACCTCCCCGCGCTCGCCCGCGCCTACGGCGGCCGGGGCGCGGTGGTCCGTTCGCCGGAGGAGCTCGCCGACGCCCTGGCCCTCGCGCTGAGCACTCCCGGACCCACCGTCCTGACCGTTCCCGAAACAGTCCCCGAAGTCCCCGAGGAGTCCCCCCGATGACGCCCGAGACCGCGACCGCCCTCACGCACACCCCTCTCATCTCCCTCACCTGGACGGACCACGTGACCGGCCGCCGGGGCCACCTGGTGATCGACCGGCTCGTGCGCGGCGTCTCCAGCGGCGGGCTGCGGATGCGCGAGGGCTGCACCCTCGACGAGGTCGCAGGACTGGCCCGGGGCATGACGATGAAGGAGGCCCTGCACTACAACCCCGAGGGCCGCTACATCCCGCTCGGCGGCGCCAAGGGCGGCATCGACTGCGACCCGCGCGACCCCGAGGCGTACGGGGTGCTGGTCCGCTACCTCCGCGCGATGCGGCCGCACATCGAGCACTTCTGGACCACCGGCGAGGACCTCGGCCTCACCCAGGACCTCGTCGACCGCGCGGCCGCCGAGGCCGGTCTGGTCTCCTCGATCCAGGCCGTGTACCCGCTGCTCGACGACGAGGCCGCGGCCCGGCACCGGCTCGCGGACGCCTTCGCCGTGGACGTGGACGGCATCGGGCTCGACGAGCTGGCGGGCGGCTGCGGGGTCGCCGAATCGGTCCTGACCGCGCTGGACCGGGCCGGTGTCCCCCGCGCGGGGACGCGGGTGTCGGTACAGGGCTTCGGGACGATGGGCGGGGCGACCGCCCGCTTCCTGGCCCGGGCCGGGCTGAAGATCGTCGCCGTGGCCGACGTCAAGGGGACGATCGCCCACCCGGACGGTCTGGACGTGGAAGCACTGCTGGCCGCCCGGGACGCACACGGAACCGTGGACCGTGCCGCCCTGCGCGCGGGCGACGCCGAACTGCCCGGCGACGCCTGGCTCTCCGCCGACGTCGACGTACTCGTCCCGGCCGCCGTCTCGTACGCGGTCGACGGCGGCAACCAGGCCGGCATCACGGCCCGCTGGATCGTCGAGGCGGCCAACATGCCGGTCCTGCCGGAGGCCGAGGAACTGCTGGCCGCGCGCGGCATCACCGTCCTGCCGGACGTGGTCGTCAACTCGGCCACCAACGCCTGGTGGTGGTGGACCCTCTTCGGCGACATCGGCGCGGACCCGGACGAGGCGTTCGCCCACATCCGGAGCTCCATGCGCGCGCTGGTCGAGCAGGTCCTGACCCGGGCCGAGCACGACGGGACCACCCCGCGCGCGGCGGCGCACGGCGTCGTCGCGGACCGGCTGCCGGTGATCGCCGAACGCTTCGGCTGGTACGCATGAGCCTGGACACCCTCTTCGATCCGCGTTCCGTCGCCGTCGTCGGGGCCTCCGCCAACCCCGCCAAGTGGGGTTACTGGCTGGCCGCCGGCGCCCTCGCCGGACGCTCCCGGCGCACCGTCCACCTCGTCAACCAGCGGGGCGGCCACCTCGACGGCGTACCCTTCCTGCCGGACCTCGGGTCCCTGGCGACCGTCCCCGAGCAGATCGTCGTCGCGGTGCCGCCGCGGCAGGTGCGTCCCGTGGTCGTCGAGGGGCTCGCGGCGGGCACGCGGTGCTTCACCGTGATCACGTCCGGCGGGTCGGGGCCCGAGGAGGAACGGGAACTCGCCTCGCTCGTCACCTCGCACGGCGGACGGCTGCTCGGCCCCAACTGCATGGGCGTCGTCGACACCACCACCGAACTGCGCCTGAGCTGGGGCGACTTCCCGGCGGGCGCGGTCGGGCTCGTGTCGCAGAGCGGCAACCTCGCACTCGAGATCGGCAGACTCCTGGCCCGGGCCGGACAGGGGTTCTCCCGGTTCGTCTCGCTCGGCAACCAGCGCGACATCGACGCGGCGGACGCCCTCGACGCGCTGATCGCCCACGACGCGACGCGCGTCGTCGCCGCGTACGTGGAGGACTTCCGGGACGGACGGCGCCTGGCCCGCACCCTGGCCGCCGCCCACGCGGCCGGCAAGCCCGTCCTGCTCCTCACGCTCGGCCGCAGCGAGGCCTCCGGCCGCGCGGCGGCCTCCCACACGGGCGCGCTGGTGAGCGCCCGGGCGGTGGTGGACGCGGTCTGCCGCGACACGGGCGCGATCCTGCTGGAGTCGGCGGGCGAACTGGTCGACACGGCCGTGCTGTTGACGGCTGCCCGGCACGGTCAGAGGCAGGGGCAAGGCCAAGGGCAAGGGCAAGGGCAAGGGCAAGGGCAGGGACGGGGGCCGCGCCTCGGGCGGGGCCGGGCCGTGCCCGCGGCCGCCGCCGGCGAAGCCTCCGCGTCCGACGAAGCCCCCGCGCCCCCCGAGGCGCCGCGCATCGCCGTCGTCGGCGACAGCGGAGGCCAGGGCGCGCTCGCCGCCGACGCGCTGACCGCCCGCGGGCTCCACATCCCCGTTCTCGACGAGGCCACCCGGGCCGCCGTCGCCGCACACCTCCCCGGCCGGGGCGGCTGCGGCAACCCCGTCGACCTCGCGGGCGCCGGGGAGGCGGACCTCCGCAACTACGCCCGGATCACCCGGGCGCTGCTGGACGGCGGGGACACCGACGCCACGGTCCTCACCGGCTACTTCGGCGACTACGCCACCGCCAACCCCGACCAGACCCGCGAGGAGTGCGAGGTCGCCGAGGAGCTGGCGCGGGCCGCGCGGAAGGCCGGCCGGCTGCTCGTCGTCCACACCATGGCCCGCGACACCCCGGCCCTGGCCGTGCTGCGCGAACACGGCGTACCCGTCTACGAGCGCATCGAGCAGGCCGCGACCGCCCTGGCCCACGCGGCCCGGCCGGCACCCGCGACACCGTACGCGCCGCCCGGGCGGGTGCCGTCCCCGTCCCGCCCCGTCGCGGACGGGGGGTACGAGAGCGTCCGGGCCCTGCTCCGGTCCCATGGACTCGACTTCCCCACCGCCGAGTTCGTCGCCACGGCCGACGAGGCGGCCGACGCCGCCCGCCGCACCGGATACCCGCTCGCCCTCAAGGCGATGGGCCTGGCCCACAAGACCGAGGCGGGCGGGGTGGCCCTCGGCATCGTCGACGAGACCGCGCTGCGCGCTGCCTTCGCCCGGATGCGCGACACCACCGGCGCCGCCCGGTACGCGGTCGAGGAGATGGCCGTCCACCCGCACTCCGTCGAGCTCATCGCCGGAGTGCGCTACGACCCGGCGTTCGGGCCCGTCGCCGTGGTCGGCCTCGGCGGGGTCACCGCCGAACTGCTCGCCGACACCGCGCTCGCCCTCGCCCCGCTCACCCCGGGGCGGGCCCGCGAGCTGCTGCTCTCCCTGCGGCACGCACCGCTGCTCACCGGCTGGCGGGGCGCGCCCGCCGTCGACCTGGACGCCGCCGCGGACGCCCTGTGCGCACTGGCGCGGGCCGCGTCCGAGCACCCCGAGCTCACCGAGCTCGAAGTCAATCCCCTGCTCGTCCACCCGGGCGGCGCGGTCGCCCTCGACGCCCATGGAGTGCTGACATGACCCGTTTCGACGGACGGACGTACATCGTGACGGGCGGCGGCAGCGGCATCGGCCGCGCCATCGCGCTCGCCCTGGCGGGGGCGGGCGCCCGGGTCGCCGTCGCCGGCCGCACCCCGGAGCGCCTCGACGAGACGGCCGCCCTGATCGAGAAGGCCGGCGGGAAGGCCCTCGCGGTGCCGACGGACGTCCGGGACCCGGAGGCGGTGGACGCGCTGGTGGCCGCGGCGGTCGAGCGGTTCGGCAGCCTTGACGGGCTGGTCAACAACGCCGCCGGAAACTTCGTCGTCCCCGGCATCGACCTGTCCCCGGGCGGCTGGCGCGCCGTCGTCGACATCGTCCTCAACGGCTCGTACTACTGCACCCGTGCCGTCGCCCGCAGGCTGCGCGAGCAGGGCACCGGCGGCTCGGTCCTCTCCGTGATCGCCACGTACGCCTGGCACGGCCACCCGGGCACCGTCCACTCGGCCGCCGCGAAGGCCGGCGTCCTGGCCATGACGCGGACCCTGGCGGTGGAACTCGCCCCGCTGGGCATCCGCCTGAACTGCATCGCCCCCGGCCCGACGGAGACGGAGGGCGCTGGCGCGGCCCTGTGGGCCACCGACGAGGCCCGCGAGGAGGTCCTGGCCACGGTCCCGGCCGGCCGCTTCGCCGACCCCGCCGAGATCGCGGACGCGTCGCTGTTCCTCCTGGGCGACGGGGCGTCGTACCTGACCGGCGAGTGCCTGACGGTGGACGGCGGCCAGTGGCTGGGCAAGCAGGTGTACGGGCGGTCGGCCGGGTAGCGGACCGGAGCGCACGCAACAGCGAGGGGCGGCCCGACGGCCGCCCCTCGTCGCGTACGGTCCGGACCTCAGCTCTTCGTACGGCGGGTCTTCGCACCCGCCGCGTAGAAGAGGAGGCCGACGACCGCGATGATCAGCAGCGGCACGACCTGGCTCAGCGTGTACGCGAGGCGCTGGCCGGCGAAGGCCTCGGGCAGGGAGTCCGCCGGGGAGCCCTCCGTGCCGAACCAGCCGACGCCGAAGCCCGGCCAGATCAGCACGACCACCGTGAAGGCGACCAGGCCGGTCGCGAGCGCGGTGACCGTCCAGACGCCGGGGCGACCGCCCGGGACGGCGTACGGGCGTGGCGTGTCGGGGTACTTGCGGCGCAGCACCAGCAGGCTCGGGAAGGTGATGACGTACGAGATGAAGGTCGTGCAGATCGTCAGGCCCAGGCCCGCCGCGAAGTACTTCTCGCCGTCGCCCTCGGTGAGGTTGAGGGCGGCCACGAGGAGGATCGACGCGAGGACCGCCGAGAGCAGGTTCACCCGCACCGGGGTGCCGTGCTTCTCGGAGATCGTGCCGAGCCAGGCCGGCCCTGCGCCGTCGGCGCAGGCGACGGCCTGGCCACGGTGCGCGCCCATCGCCCAGGTGACGCCGGAGGTCAGCAGGCCGATGATGAGCCCCGCGGCGGCGATGCCGCCGAAGACCGCGCCCGCACCGGTGAGGGTGACCGTGCCGTCCGCGGCGATGGAGCCGCCGTAGACCGTGAAGACGGCCTTGCAGGCGTCGATGAAGCCGCCGAGGCTGCCGATCCGCTCGCCGGGCAGGACGAACATGATGCCGAGGATGGGACCGCCGTAGAGCAGGAGCGAGGCGATGCCGGAGCGGAGGATGGAGAGCGGGATGTCACGGCGCGGGTTGCGCATCTCCTCGGCCGCGGAGCTGGGCAGTTCGAAGCCGACGTAGTTGAAGATCAGGACGGGGACGAGCGCCACGAAGCCGGCGTAGGTCGGTGAGAACTCGCTGACGGGCAGGGCGTGCACGCCGTTCTGCACGGCGAAGACGACCACCGAGACGAGGAAGAACCCCAGCAGCACGATCCGCGCGACGGCGCCCGCGATCGGCACCCACTTGCCGACCCGGACCGACTGGACGACGGCGAGCGCACCGCCCCAGATGAAGACGAGACCGGCGGCGTACTTCCACAGACCGGGCAGCGGTGTGAAGAACTCCTCCCAGGTGGTGAGGGCGATGATGCACAGACTGCCGCCCACCCACACCGGGTTGGAGATCCAGTAGAGGATCTGGTTGAGGCCCGCGGTGAGCCGGCCGAAGGCGAGCCGGGTCCAGACGTACGGGCCGCCCTGGACGGGGAAGGCGGAGCCGAGTTCGGCGACGAGGAGTCCGTAGGGGAGGAAGAAGAGCAGCGCGAGGATGGCCATCCAGGTCAGTCCCTGCGGGCCCTGCGCCGCGACCGACCCGATCGTGTCGAGTCCGACGAGGGTGCATATGAGGAACAGCAGGACGTCGAAACGGCGCAGCTCCTTGCGGAGCCGGCCGCGCTGTTCGCCCCAGCCCTCGGAGAGGTCGGGGGTCTCGGGTGCGGGCTCTTCGGCCCTGCTGGCGGTGACGGGTGTCTGGGTCACGGGGCGGACTCCTACGGCGGCACGGGGGAGGGTCACGTACGGAGCGGCACATCATCTGACTGAACGGCCAGTCAGTAGCCAGCACTGTGAGCCCCGCCACACCGCACTGTCAAGGGCTGTGTAGGGTAAAGCCGTGGCCAGAGTCCGGTTGAGCGTGGAAGAGCGACGCGCGGAGATCCTGCGCGTCGCCGTCGAGCAGATCGAAGCCCGCGGCGTCAGCGGCGTGCGCATCGCGGACGTCGCCTCGGCGCTCGGAGTCAGCAGCTCCCTGGTGCTCTACCACTTCTCCACCAAGGAACTGCTCGTCGCCGAGGCCTTCGCCCATGCCGCCGAGGGAGACCTCGCCCACCTGCGCAGACTGCTGGACAAGCCCCGCACCAGCGCCGCGCTCCGGCTGCGCTCGGCCGTGCGCTGGTACGCGCCGACCGGGCAGGCCAAGGGCTGGCGGCTGTGGATCGAGGGCTGGGCGGCCGCGCTGCGCGAACCCGCCCTCAGGAAGGTCGCCCACGACCTCGACCAGCAGTGGAAGGCCGCGATCGCCGACGTCGTCGCACAGGGCGTGGCAGCCGGCGAGTTCGTCTGCGACCGCCCCGAGGACGCGGCCTGGCGTCTGACCGCGCTGCTCGACGGACTGGCCGTGCAGATGACCTCGTACAAGGGACCGCTCAGCCGCGCCACGATGCTGGAGTGGGTGGACGACGCGCTCGTGACCGAACTGGGCATCGACCACGAGACGCTGACGGCCCGTCGGTAGAACCGCCCCGCCCGCGTCGGCCGTGCGGCGCGATCCGTCTCGCGATCCGTCTGCCGCAACCATTGACGCCCCCGTCAGTGTTGCCGCATCCTCTCGGGCCATGGAGAGACAGAGCGGAACGCGTCTGATCGAATCCGATGTCGTCGTCGTGGGCGGAGGGTACGCCGGGCTGGCCGCGGCACTCCGACTCCACGACCACGCCGTCGACTTCACCCTGGTCGAGGCCGCCGACCGGGTCGGCGGGCGGGTCCTGACCGAGATCCGGCCGGACGGCGGGCCCGTCGACCACGGCGGCCAATGGGTCGGCCCCACGCAGACCCGCCTCGTCGAACTCGCCGCACGCTTCGACTGTCCCACCTTCCCGACCTGGGAGAAGGGCAGCCACATCGAGGTCTGGCACGACGGCACGAGGGTCCCCTACACCGGCGCCGCGCCCGCCGACGGGCCCGGCGTCACCGAGTACGTGCGGGTCACCGGGCTCCTCGACGAGCTGGCCCGCACCGTGGACACCGTCCGCCCCTGGCGCACGGCCCGCTTCGAGGAATGGGACGCCCGGACGGCGCAGTCCTTCTTCCGCTCCGAGACCGACGACGCGGACGCCCTGCGCCGCCTGGCCCTCGCCGTCCAAGGGCTGTGGTGCACGGAGCCCGACGAGATCTCGCTCTTCCACGTGCTCTTCTACATCGCCGCGGCCGGCGGCTTCGAGCAGCTGATGGAGACCCGTGGCTGCGCCCAGGACAGCCGGTTCGGGACGGGCGCGGACGGCCCGGCCCGCGCGGTCGCGGCCCTGCTCGGGGACCGCGTCCGCCTCGGCGAGCAGGCGCTCTCGATCGCGTACGACGCCGACGGGGTCCGCGTCCGCACCTCGACCACCGTGCTCCGGGCGCGCCGGGCGATCGTGGCCCTGCCCCCGCACGCCGTACGGGCGGTGGATTTCGCACCGCCCCTGCCCGCCGCCCGGGACGGCTGGCTGTCGCACAGCCCGATGGGACGGGTCGCCAAGGTCCACGCGGTCTACGACACCCCGTTCTGGCGCGAGGAGGGGCTGTCCGGGGTGGCGACCCTGTACGACGACGGGCCGGTCGGCGTCGTGTTCGACAACTCCCCGGAGGACGGTGCGCACGGCGTTCTCGTCGGATTCGTGTACGGCGACCGCCTGGACGGCTTCGCCGCCCTGGACGAGGCCGGCCGCAGGGCCGCCGTACTGGAAGGCCTCGTCTCCGTGGCCGGACCCGGGGCCGGGCGGCCGCGCGACTACACGGAGAAGATCTGGACCCTGGACCCCTTCGCCCGGGGCGGATACGAGGCCTACGCGACACCCGGCGGATGGAGCGGCCACGGCGAACGCGGCTGGCGGGAGCCGACCGGCCCGCTGCACTGGGCGGGGACGGAGACCGCGTCGGAGTGGAACGGCTACATCGACGGCGCGGTGTCGTCGGGATACCGGGCCGCCGACGAAGCCCTGGCCGGCCTGGCCGGGGCGGACGGGCCGGACACGTCGGACGGGCCGGCGAGGCCGGACGAGATGAATGGGGAGAACGAGGTGGACGGGGTGGACGGGGCAGGTCGGCCGGACGGGCCGGACGAGGTGGACGGGGCGGACCGGCCGGAGGGGGCGGCGCGATGACGGCGATCCGGCGGGCGCAGGACGACGACGTCCGGGCCGTGGCGGACCGGGCGCGCCTGGTGGTGCGGGCGGCGGCGGTCAGCCAGCGCGAGTTCGCCGCCCGCATCGGCATGGAGCCCACCGCGCTGTCCAAGGCCCTCAACGGCAGCCGCCGCCTCACGGCCGGTGAGCTCGCCGCCATCGCTCGGACCGGGAAGGTGTCCCTGCGGTACCTGCGGACCGGGGAGGGCCGGCCGCCCACCGCCCCGGACGACCCGGCGCTGCCCGAGGCGCGACGCCGCGCCGACGCCGTCGACGCGGAGGTCCGCCGGACCCAGATCCTCGAGGAGACCGCGCGGCTCATCGCCCGCCGCGGCTTCCACCGGGTCCGGGTCGCGGACATCGCCCGCGCCTGCGGAACCAGCACCGGCACGATCCACTACCACTTCCCCACGAAGGGCGACGCGCTGCGCGCCGCCCTGCACCACTACGCCGAGCGGCTCCACCAGCGCCTCGAAGACGAGTTCCGGGACGCGGACGGGCCGGTCGAGAAGCTGCGGCGGCTGATCGACGTCCAGCTGATCAGCGGCGAGGACGACAACGACGAGTGGTCGGTGTGGGTGCAGTCGTGGAACGAGGCGATCCTCGACCCCGCCCTGCGGGAGGGCCAGCGCGAGACCTACGCCCGCTGGCGGCGGACCGTGCTCGACCTGGTGCACGCCTGCCAGTACGAGGGAATGGCCACGGGCGCCGACCCCGAGGCGCTGACCAGCCGGTTCACCGCTCTCGCGGACGGCCTGGCCATCCAGGTCCTCGCGGGGAACGGGGAGATGACCCCGACCCGGATGCGAGAGCTGCTCCTCGACGCCTTCGAACCGCACATCACGCTCCGCTGACGGGCGCGGCGGCCCCCTTCCGGCCGCCGCCCGCCCGGGCCCGAGAAAGGACGTCCCATGACGACGCGGTTCCCCCACCTGTTCAGCCCGCTGCGGATCGGCGGCGTCACCGTACCCAACCGGATCCTGTCCTCCGGCCACGACACGGTCCTGGCCGAGGACGGAGCGGTGACCGACGACCTGATCGCCTATCACGAGGCCCGCGCCGCGGGCGGCGTCGGTCTGATCGTGCTCCAGGTCTCCGGCGTGCACGAGTCCGCCCGCTACACCACGCACGTGCTGATGGCCACGGACGACGCGTGCGTCCCTGGCTACGCCCGGCTCGCGGCGGCGGTGCACCGGCACGGTACGAAGGTCTTCGGCCAGCTGTTCCACCCCGGCCGGGAGATCCTGGAGTCCGGGGACGGCACCGCGCCGGTGGCGTGGGCGCCCTCGGCCACGCCGAGCGAGCGCTTCCACGTCATGCCTCGCGCCATGACCGAGGCGGAGATCCGCGAGGTCGTCGACGGTTACGGACAGGCGGCGCGCCGGCTGCGCGAGGCCGGACTCGACGGCGTGGAGGTCGTCGCCAGCCACGGATACCTGCCGGCGCAGTTCCTCAGCCCCCACGTCAACGTCCGGACCGACGGGTGGGGCGGCGACCGCGAGGGGCGGCTGCGGTTCCTGCGCGAGGCGCTGCGCAGCGCCCGGGTGGAGGCCCGGCCGGACTTCGCCGTCGGCCTGCGGATCTCGGGCGACGAACTCAGCCACGACGGCCTGGACACCGACCTCGTCCTGGACACCGTCGCCCGGCTCGACGCCGAAGGACTCCTCGACTACGTCTCGGTGTGCGCGGGCAGCTCGTCCAGCCTGTCCGGGGCCGAGCACATCGCTCCGCCCATGTTCCGGCCCGCCGGTTACACCGCCCCGCTCGCCGCGAAGGTACGCGCGGTGGTCGGCGTCCCGGTGATGGTCGCCGGCCGGATCAACCAGCCGCAGGAGGCCGAGCAGATCCTCGCGGACGGGCAGGCCGACGCCTGCGCGATGACCAGGGCGCTGATCTGCGATCCGGACCTGCCGGCCAAGACCGCCGAAGACCGCACCGAGGAGATCCGTGCGTGCGTCGGCTGCAACCAGGCCTGCATCGGCCACTTCCAGCTCGGCCACCCCATCTCCTGCATCCAGCACCCGGAGACGGGGCGTGAGCGTCGCTTCGGGGTCCTGCCGCTCGTGACGCGGCGCAAGAAGGTGCTGGTGGTCGGCGGCGGCCCGGCCGGTCTGAAGGCCGCGGCCGTGGCGGCCGCACGCGGCCACGAGGTGGAACTGCACGAGGCGGGCCGACGCGTGGGCGGCCAGGCGCTGCTCGCCGAACTGCTTCCGGGGCGGGCCGAGTTCGGTGGCGTGATCACCAACCTGGAGGGCGAGGCGCGCCGCGCCGGAGTCCGCGTCGTGACGGGTTCACGGATCGACGCCCCGGCCCTCGCCGCCGCGGCCCCGGACGCCGTGGTCCTCGCGACCGGGGCCCGGCCCCGCCGACCGCGCCTGGAGCTGATGGACGACCCGGTGGTGCTTGACGCCTGGTCGGTGATCCGCGGCGACGCCGAGATCCCGCGCGCCGGCCGGAGGCGGATCGTGGTGGCGGACTGGCGCGGCGACTGGATCGGCCTCGGCGTCGCCCTCCGGCTGGCCGGCCAGGGCCGGAAGGTGACCCTCTGCGTGACCGGCTTCGCGGCCGGCGAGCACCTGCAGCAGTACGTACGCGCCGCCATGCTGGCCCGGGCCGTGCGCGCCCGGATCGAGATCGTCCCCAACGTCCGGCTCCACGGCGCGGACGACGACACCGTCTACCTCCAGCACACCCTGACCGAGGACCCGGTGGTGCTCGAGGGCGTGGCCGGAGTCGTACTGGCCCAGGGCCACGTCCCGGTCACCGACCTCGACCCGCTCGCCCTGGGCCTCGCGCCCGGCCGTGTCTTCGCCGTCGGCGACCGCGTCAGCCCGCGCACGGTGGAGGAGGCGGTACTGGAGGGCCTGACGGTGGCGTCCGGGCTGTAGACGCGGCGATCCCGCCGCCGAAGGCGCCGCGGTCCGGACCGGTCCCGCCGTCGCCCCGGCGCTGCGCGGCGCCCGCGTGGGGCATGGGTACAGTCGGAAACCGGACGAGCCGGGGCGAAGGAGGCCGACGGAGCATGGCGGTGGACGAGCTCGACACGCGGATCCTGCGGCTGCTGATCGAGCAGCCGAGGACCAGCGTGCGCGAGTACGCGCGGATCCTGGGGGTGGCGCGGGGCACCGTGCAGGCGAGGATCGACCGCCTGGAGCGGGACGGGGTGATCACGGCGACCGGGCCGGTCCTCTCCCCCGCCGCCCTCGGGCATCCGGTGCTCGCCTTCGTGCACGTCGAGGTGACCCAGGGGCATCTGAACGAGGTCGGCGACGCGCTCGCGGGCGTGCCGGAGATCGTGGAGGCCTTCTCCATCACCGGTGGCGGTGATCTCCTGACCCGGGTGGTGGCCCGCGACGCCGGGCACCTGGAGGACGTCATCCAGCGGCTGATCCAGCTGCCCGGGGTGGTCCGCACCCGGACCGAGATCGCGCTGCGCGAGCGGGTCGCGCACCGGCTGCTGCCGCTGGTCGAGGCGGTCGGCCGGCGGTCGGGGACGCCCTGAACCGCCGCCCCCTCGGCCGTCCCCTCGGCCGTCCCCTCGGCCGTCCCCTCGGTCGTCTCCTTGGTCGGTTCGTCCAAGCGGGCTGGCAGATGCCATGAGACGTTCCTTGATCCCTTGCAGATGAGACCCCGCACGACCTACCGTGGCCCGCATGCAGTCCTACACCATCGGTCAGGCGGCACGCCTGCTCGGCGTCAGCCCCGACACGGCACGCCGCTGGG
Organism: Streptomyces sp. NRRL B-24572; assembly: GCF_002156145.1. NCBI lineage: Bacteria > Bacillati > Actinomycetota > Actinomycetes > Kitasatosporales > Streptomycetaceae > Streptomyces > Streptomyces sp. NRRL B-24572. The sequence continues at coordinate 17,094 of NZ_MWIG01000110.1, forward strand.
CCGACGCGGGCCGGGTCGCGACCCACCGCGACGAGAACGGCCGGCGCCTCATCGACGGCCGCGATCTGGCCGCCTTCTCCATCGAGGTCGGGCAGGGTGCCTCCGGGGACGAGGAGGAGTCGTACACCTCGGCCCGCAACGCGTTTCCCGGGATCGTGACCGCCGTCAAGCTCGGCGACGTCGCCGCCCAGGTCGAGATCCAGGCCGGGCCGCACCGGCTCGTCTCGCTGCTCACCCGCGAGGCGGTGGAGGAACTGGGCCTGGAGGTCGGCATGCAGGCCGTCGCCCGGGTGAAGTCGACCAGCGTGCACATCGACCGGGTCTGATCCTCGTCGGGTCCGATCCTCGTCGGACCCGATTCCCGTCGGACCCGATTCTCTCCGGGACGCGTACCGCCGGAAGCGGACTTCCGGGGGCCGTGGGCCCGGAGCCGTCGGTGGGGGCTGTCCGCGTCCGGGGGGACGGACAGCCCCCACACCGCCCCTCAGAGCACCCCTGGAACCCACGATGAAACGCCTTCACGGCCGGACCGCCGGGCGCGGGCCGCGCACCCCGCTCGTCCTCGCCGTGCCCGCGCTGCTCGCCGTCGCGTTCCTGCTGCTCCCGCTCGTCGGGGTCCTGGTCCGCACCGAGTGGGATTCGTTCGGCGCGCATCTGACGAGTCCCGGCACCGTCGAGGCCCTCAGGCTGTCCCTGCTCGTCTCCTTCTGGGCGCTCGGCCTGTCGCTGCTGCTCGGCGTGCCGCTCGCCTGGCTGCTCGCCCGGGTGCCGTTCCGCGGCAAGGCGATCGTCCGGTCTCTGGTGCTGCTGCCCATGGTGCTGCCGCCGACGGTCGGCGGCGTGGCCCTGCTGCTCGCGTTCGGGCGGCGCGGCGTGGTCGGCCCCTGGCTGGAGAGCGCCTTCGGGCTGACCCTGCCCTTCCACACCTCGGGCGCGGTGGTCGCCGCGACGTTCGTGGCCATGCCGTTCCTGGTCATCAGCCTGGAGGGCGCGCTGGCCGGACTGCGCCCCCGGTACGAGGAGACGGCGGCGTCCCTGGGCGCCTCGCCGGTGCGGGTGTTCTTCACCGTCACGCTGCCGATGGTCGCCCCGGGGCTGCTCGCCGGGGCCGCGCTCACCTGGGCGCGGGCGCTGGGCGAGTTCGGGGCCACGATCACCTTCGCCGGGAACCTGCCCGGCACCACCCAGACCCTGCCGCTCCAGGTCTATCTGCTGCTCCAGGAGCAGCCGGAGGCGGCGACCTCCGTGTCGCTGCTGCTGCTCGCCATCGCGATGGCGGTCCTGGTCGCCCTGCGGGGCCGCTGGACGGGCACCCCGTCCCCGGGCCGCCCCCGAGCCGCGTCCGGGGCGCCGGCCGACGACCCCGCCGTTCCCACGGCCGAGGCGCGGCCCGCGACGGTCACGGACCTTTCCGGGGCGGAGGGCACGGAGGGCGGGAAGTGGGCGCTGCACGCCGAGGTCACCGGCTTCACCCGTCTCGTCCTCGACGCCGAGCCGGGCACCACCATCGCCGTCGTCGGCCCCAACGGCGCCGGCAAGACCACCCTGCTCCGGGCCCTCCTCGGCCTCACCCCCCGCGCCCACGCCTCGCTCCGGCTCGGCGACACCGAGGTCACGGACCTGCCCCCGCACCGGCGCCAGGTCGCCTGGGTCCCGCAGGACGGCGCCCTCTTCCCCCATCTGTCGGCGCTCGCCAACACCGCGTACGGCCTCCGGGCGCGCGGGGTGCCGCGCGCCGAGGCCCGGCGCGAGGCGCGGGCCTGGCTCGACCGGCTCGCCGTCGGCCACCTCGCGCACCGCCGTCCGGCCGAGCTGTCCGGCGGCCAGGCCCAGCGCGTCGCCCTGGCCCGCGCGCTCGCCGCCCGCCCCCGGCTGCTGCTGCTCGACGAGCCGCTCGCGGCCCTCGACCAGACCACCCGGGCCCATGTCCGGCACACCCTGCGCCGTCACCTCGCCGGCTTCGGCGGCGTCTGCCTCATCGTCACCCACGACCCCGTCGAGGCCGTCTCCCTCGCCGACCGGGTGCTCGTCCTGGAGGACGGGCGCACCCTCCAGGACGCTTCTCCCGCCGAGGTCTCGCGGCACCCCCGCTCCCCCTGGGTGGCCCGGATGCTCGGCCGGAACGCCTGGCCCGGCACCGCCTCCGCCGAAGGACTCGCGCTGGACGGGGGCGGCACCCTGATCACCGCCGAGCAGCCGCCCGCCGGCACCCCGGCCCTGGCGATCATCGCGCCCGAGGCGGTGGCCGTGCACCGCGAGAGGCCCGGCGGCAGCCCCCGTAACGTCTGGCCCGGCACCGTGCGGGAGATCACCGCGAGCGGCAGCCGGCTGCGGGTCCTCGTCACCTCGGACTCCGCGCCCTCCCTCGTCGCCGAGATCACGCCGCAGGCCGCCGCCGAACTGGGTCTCGCCGACGGGGTGCCGGTCTGGACGGGCGTCAAGGCGACCGAGGTGACCGTCGTACCGCTGTGACGGGCCCGGTGACGCCGTCCCCGCGATGCCGTTCCCGCGATGCCGTTCCCGTCGGCAACGACCCGGCGTCGTCAACTTCCCTGCCCGGGAAGGAAATTAACGGCACCCGGCCCGTTCCTGTGGCAGGGTACGACGGCCCTGCCCCCGCGTGATCCGGAGCCTCCCATGCCCCTGCCCGAGCGGCTCGTCCCCCTCCTCGACCAGTTCGACTTCGCCCGACAGCGGCTCGCCGACCGGATGGCGGGACCGGTGGTGGACAGCGGCAACGGCACGGACGTCGAGGTCGGTCCGATGACCGACGCGGAGTACCTCTGGGAGCCGGGGCCCGGCTGCTGGTCCGTCCGGCGGCACGCCGACGGCCCGGGGGCGCGCGCGACCCTCCTGGTCGGCGCCGGGGAGTGGGGCCGGGACACGACGCCCCCGCCGCACCCCGTGCCGCCGCCGTTCACGACGATCGCCTGGCGGCTGAGCCACCTCTCCGAGATGCTCGCGCTGCGCGCCGACCACACGAACGGAAGCCGCAGCCTGACCCGCGACGACTACCGGGTCGCCGGGGACGTCGCCACCGCCCTGGCCGCCTTCGACACCGCCGCCGACGCCTGGCGCGAGGCGCTGCTGTCCGCCGACGACAAGGCGCTCGACACGGTCGGCCACTGCACCTACCCGCACGGCAGCGACGCGGAGAACCCCTTCCTGGAGATCGTCTGGTGGGTGAACCAGGAGCTCCTGCACCACGGGGCGGAGATCGCCCTGCTCCGCGACCTCCACCGGCTCCGCGCGTAGGGCGGTTCAGCGGATGGTACGGGCGAGGAGCATCGCCACGTCGTCCTGGGCGGATCCCGCGAGGAGCCGCCCGAGGACCTCGTCGCACAGCGTGTCCAGGGGCCGGTCGAGGGGCTGCAGCGCCTCGGCGAGCTGCCGCATGCCCTGGTCGAGGTCCCGGTCGCGGGCCTCGATGAGACCGTCCGTGTAGAGGACGAGGAGTCCGCCCCCGGGCAGGGCGACCTCCTCCGTGCCGAAGTCGTGGGCTCCGGTGCCGAGCGGTGTGCCGGACGGTCCGTCGAGGAAGGTGATGGTGCCGTCCGGGGTGGCGACGGCCGGTGGCGGATGGCCCGCGCGGGCGATGACCCAGCCACCGGTGGCCGGGTCGTGGACCGCGTAGACGCAGGTCGCCATCTCGTCCTCGCCGAGGTCGGCCACGACGGCGTCCAGGGAGCGGAGCATCCGCGCCGGTGCGATGTCGTGGCGGGCCAGGGTCCGTACGGCGGTGCGCAGTTGGCCCATGACGGCAGCCGCGTGGATGCCGTGGCCCATGACGTCGCCGATGACGAGCCCCGTCCGGCCGCCGGGCAGCGCGATGACGTCGAACCAGTCGCCGCCGACGTCGTGGGAGCTCGCGGGGAGGTAGCGGCCGGTGAGTTCGAGGCCGGTGACGGCGGGGAGCGCGTTGTTGGTGAGGCTGCGCTGCAGGGTGAGGGCGGCCTCCCGCTGGGTGGTGTAGAGCCGGGCGTTGTCGATGTTGAGGGCGGCGCGGGCGACGACCTCGTCGATGAGGACGCGGTCCTGCGCGTCGAAGGGCTCGCGGGTCCGCAGCCGGGTCACCGTGACCGCCCCGAGCACCTGGCCCCTGGCCACCAGGGGGACGAGCCGCGCCGAGCCGATGCGGGTGGCGAAATAGGTGCGGAGCGCCTCGGTGCGCGGATCGGTGAAGAGCCGCGGGAGGTCGGACGTGTGGAGGTTCGTCGGCCGTCCGTGGACGACCACCTGCTCGTACACGGAGTCGAGGGGGATCTGGAAGGTCTGGCCCGGGGCGAGGAGCGCCGTGGGCGCGGTCGGGTCGGGGAACTGGGCGGCGAGCCGCCGCAGCACTCCCCGGGTGGAGGCGGCCGGGTCGTCGGGTTCGAGGACGGACTCCAGCATCTGTACGTCGGCCGAGTCGGCGAGCTGGGGCACGAGGAAGCGCACGGCCTCCTCCGCCGTCTGCTTCAGGTCCAGGGTGGTGCCGATCCGGGCGCCGGCCTCGGCGAGCAGCGCGAAGCGGTGACGGGCCCGCTCGACCTCGATGTGCGCCTCCTGGCTCTCGGTGATGTCGACGAGGGAGGCGATGAGCCCGAGCGGCCGCCGTTCGGTGCGGTCGACGAGCGGGGCGTACGAGCAGGACCAGATGTGGTCCCGGTCGGGGTCGGCGGGGGTACGGCCGACCCGGCGGGCGTCCACCACGGCCGTACCGCTCTCCAGGACCTCGCGCATGAGCGATTCGAGCCCGGCGGCGTTGACGTCGGGCACGACCTCGGTGAGCCGGTGGCCCACGTGCCGGGCGGCCGAGACGCCGTTCATCCGGGCGAGGGCGTCGTTGACGCGCAGGAAGCGCAGGTCGGGGCCGAGCAGGGCGAGCCCTATGGGCGACTGGGTGAAGAGGCTCTCCATCGCCGCCAGGTTCTCCCGCATCCGCAGGACCTCGGAGGTCTCCACCGCGATGAGCATCGCCCCCGGGCGTCCCTGCGGGTCGGTGGCCGGGACGATCCACATCTCCATGGCGACCGTGTGGCCGTCACGGTGGCGGACGGGCAGCGTGCCCATGATGGTCTCGCCCGCCTGGACGCGGTCGGTGAGCCCGTCGGCGAGCTCACGGTTCGCGTCGGGGACGAGGAGCGGGGTCGCGAGCCGCCCGAGGACGTGCTCGGGCCGGTGGCCGAGGAGGTCCTGCGCGGCGAGCGACCATTCGACGATGCGGCCCTCGGCGTCCTCCCGCCAGAGGGCGATGGGCAGCAGCTCACGGAGCACGCCCGCGTCCCCGACGACCGCCCGGGGCGGCTGCGGAACCCTGCTCGACGACTGATGTGTCTCCAACGCATCGCCCTACGCATCGGCCCGGCCCCAGAGGGCGCAATCCCTACCGGATCACCCTAGCCGAGGAGGGGACGGCGGGCGCTGCACAGTGCGGCCGATCGGGACGGCGCCCCTGCCCCTGTCCGTGCCGAC
>NZ_MWIG01001100.1:0-2231 GCF_002156145.1 Streptomyces sp. NRRL B-24572
CCAGGGGCACTCGACGGCCGTGGCGGCCGTCGAGTGCCCCTGGTCGGCCCGGGCGAGGAGCGCGAGCACGCCGGCGGTCAGCGCGAAGGCGGCCGTCCAGGCGGTGGTGATGACGGTGTTGGCCCGCACGAAGGGGCGCAGCCCCCAGACCTCGCGCGGCGTGGTGCGCTTGGCGATGCCCAGGGTGAAGGGCTTGCGGACGAGCAGCGAGACCGCGGCGATCAGGGCCAGGGTGGCCGAGGACAGGGCCGCCGAGTAGCCGTGCACGGCCGAGCCCGGGTCGGCGAAGGCGAGGGCCGCCAGGGCCGCGAAGAAGACCGCCGAGCCGGTCTCGATGATCAGCGCGTCGAACCCGGCCCCCGCGCGGCGCTGCTGCGCGGCCACCGCGACGGCGGCCACCAGGGCGGCGAGCGCGCCCCACTGCCACTGGGCGGACGGGATCACCGCGAAGACGATCCAGGGAAGGAAGGTGCGCACGTACGACATCGAAGACCCCCGGTTGCTGTTCGCCGTCCTGACATTCCTGTTCTGACATGTCGAAGCTAGACGTTCCAGAACTGACATGTCAAGAATGGAATGTAAGGTGATGGTCATGAGCCTTCGACACGCCCTCCTGGGACTTCTCTCCGAGCGCCCCGCCAGCGGCTACGACCTGCTGAAACGCTTCGAGACCTCGCTGGCCAACGTCTGGCCCGCCACTCAGAGCCAGATGTACGGCGAGCTGGCCAAGCTCGCCGCCGCCGGGCTGATCGGCGTCTCGGCGGAAGGGCCGCGCGGCCGCAAGGAGTACACCCTCACGGACGAGGGGCTGGCCGAGCTGCGCCACTGGCTGACGGAGACCGAGCCGCAGCGCAACCCCCGCAGCGACACCCTGCTGAGGGTCTTCTTCCTCGGCGTGCTGACGCGGGAGCAGGCGGCCGGCTACCTCGCCGGGCTGATGGACGTGTCCGACCGGGAGCTCGAAGCCCTGCGCGAGCTGGAGCGGTCGATCGACTGGGGCGACGACCAGCTGTCGGTGTACGGCCGCATCGCCCTGGAGTACGGACTCCGCTTCAACGAGATGAAGCGCGAGTGGGCCCGCTGGGCGGCCACCCAGCTCCGCTAGACGAGCCGGGCGCGTGGTTCGGCGGCCGGCCCCTCGCGGCGGCGGGTCGAACCTACGCGCGCCCGCCGGTCACGACCGGAACAGGTACGGCGTCGAGGGCGAGTACTACTGGACCCCGCAGAACTCCGGGGCCTCCTCCCAGAACCGGAACAGCTGCGAACCGCAGTAACGGCTCAGCTCCGGCACCCCGAGAGCCTGCATCAGGGCGTCGATCGTGTCGAAGAAGGCGTTGTTGATCTGCGGGACGAACAGCAGCGCGATCACGATGAAGAAGCCGTACGGCGCGTACGGCTCGATCTGCCGCTTCACCCGGTACGACAGCCAGGGCTCCACCACCCCGTAGCCGTCGAGCCCCGGCACCGGCAGGAAGTTCAGGAGCGCGGCCGTCACCTGGAGGAACGCCAGGAACGCCAGCGCGAACTGGAAGGCGAGCGGCACGCCGTCGAGCGCGCCCAGCCAGAACGGCGCCGTGCAGACGAGCGCGAACAGCACGTTGGCCAGGGGGCCCGCCGCCGAGATCAGACTGTGCTTCCAACGGCCCCTGATCCGGCCCTGCTCGATGAAGACCGCGCCGCCCGGCAGACCGATCCCGCCCATGATCACGAACAGCACCGGCAGGACGATGCTCAGCACGGCGTGCGTGTACGCGAGCGGGTTGAGCGTCAGATAACCCTTGGCGCCCACCGTGATGTCCCCGCCGTACAGGGCGGTCCGGGCGTGCGCGTACTCGTGCAGACAGAGCGACACCACCCACGCCGAGGTCACGAACAGGAACACCGCGAGCCCGGGCGAGGCGGCGAAGCCCGTCCACACCGCCCAGCCGGTGACGGCCATGACGGCGAGGATCGCCAGAAAGACGGGGCTGATCCGCCGCTCGTGGCGCCGGGTGGTGGCGGTGGTCATGACGGGGGCTCCCAGGGGACGGAGGTCAGGTGCGGGGGAAACGTACCGCCCCCCGACCGGAGTTCCACCCCCGGGACCCCACCGCTTCCGGGCCCGCGACCCGCCCGCCGTGGCGGTCCGGCGCGAGGCGGGGGTCGGGCTCGCGGAGAATGGGGGGCGTGCGTTACTTCGTGCTCGGTTCGACCAGCGTCCGTGATTCCGACGGCACCGACCTCCCCACCGG
>NZ_MWIG01001101.1:0-2136 GCF_002156145.1 Streptomyces sp. NRRL B-24572
CGGGGCTCGTCCTCGCGGTGGCCGCCGCGAACCGCTTCGAGGACCACTGGACGGCGCTCGCGCTGCTGCTCGTCCCGGCGGCGACCGCCGCCGTCGGCTCCAGGGCGCCGCGCCCGGTGGCCCTGGCGGTCGAGGCCACGGGCGGCGCCGTGGGGCTGCTCGCCCTCGGGCTCGCCGTGGACCGGCCCGCGTTCCTCGCGCTCGCGCTGGCCCTGGGCGGGGTGATCGCGGCGGCGACGGCGCTGCGGCCGGAGCGGCGGCGGTTCGCCTCGTGGACGGCGGCGGTGCTGTTCCTGCTCGCCACGTGGGTGCGGCTCGCGGTCTGGGGCGTGACGACCCCGGAGGCGTACACGCTCCCGGTGACGGTGCCCGCGCTGGTCGTCGGGTTCCTGCGGCGGCGCCGGGACGCGGAGGCCTCGTCCTGGGCGGCGTACGGCCCCGGGCTCGCGGTGACGCTGCTGCCGAGCCTGTTCGCGGCCTGGACGGACCCGGAGTGGGCGCGCCCGCTGGCCCTGGGGGTCGCGGCGCTCGGGGTGACGCTGCTCGGCGCGCGGTTCCGGCTCCAGGCCCTCCTGGTGCTCGGCGGCGCGGTGCTCGCCCTGGACGGGCTGCACGAGCTGGCGCCGTACGTGGTGCAGGTGGTGGGCGCGCTGCCGCGCTGGCTGCCGCCGGCCCTGGTGGGGCTGCTGCTGCTCGCGGTGGGCGCCACGTACGAGCAGCGGCTGCGGGACGCGCGGCGGCTGCGGGAGCGGCTCGCGCGGATGCGGTGAGACGCCGAAGGCCCGGAGACGGTGTTCCGTCTCCGGGCCTTCGATCCGGGTGGTGGGCGATACTGGGTTCGAACCAGTGACCCCTTCGGTGTGAACGAAGTGCTCTCCCACTGAGCTAATCGCCCGGGCGCACCGCAAACATTACCCCATGTCAGCGGGGCTCCCGAACCATCGGAAGGTCACTCGTCGATCTTCCACGGCATGACGAAGCCGAACTTCCAGAAGTAGACGGCGAGCAGTGCGGCGACGATCACCAGACCGATGGTGGTGAGGATGATGTTCCGGCGGCGGACCTTGGGGTCGAGGGCGCGCTGGGCGGCCTCCGTGACCTTGCGCTTGGTCCAGCGGAGCACGAGCTGGGCCCAGACGAACTCGGTCGCCCAGATCGCCATGCCGGCGAAGATGACCAGCCAGCCGGGCCCCGGGAGCGGCAGCATCACCACTCCGGCGCCGACCACGGCGAGTCCCACGATGAAGACGCCGACCTGCCAGCTCAGATGCAGACCTCGGCGGGACTTGATGAACTCCGGTGCGCGGGATCCCAGTTCGGCTTCCTGGCCGTCTGCGGGCTCCCCGGTGCGCTCGTCACTCTCCGCATTCATGCCCCCAACCTACCGGACGGGGAGCCCCCACCGGAATGGCGGTATTACCGCAGGTCACACGCGCCCGTACGAGCGACCTGAACGATCACAAAACCGACAGAGGGGTTTACAACGGCACCGGAGGTGGCATGTCGATTTCGCCGACGTGCGAATCCCCGAGCGCACACTGAGCGAAAGGCCCTGGCGCTTATGAACACCACGGTCAGCTGCGAGCTGCACCTGCGCCTCGTTGTGTCGAGCGAGTCCTCACTGCCTGTACCCGCGGGCCTGCGGTATGACACGGCCGATCCGTATGCCGTGCACGCCACCTTCCACACCGGAGCCGAAGAGACGGTCGAGTGGGTCTTCGCCCGCGACCTTCTCGCCGAGGGGCTGCACCGGCCCACCGGCACGGGCGACGTCCGCGTCTGGCCGTCCCGCAGCCACGGTCAGGGAGTCGTCTGCATCGCGTTGAGCTCCCCCGAGGGAGAAGCCCTGCTCGAGGCCCCGGCGAGGGCCCTGGAGTCGTTCCTGAAGAGGACCGACGCCGCGGTGCCACCGGGCACCGAGCACCGGCACTTCGACCTCGATACGGAGCTCTCCCACATCCTGGCCGACAGCTGAGCCAGGCCGACAGCCGCACGGCGCCGTCCGACTCGGGGAGACGACGCCGCGCGGGGAGCCACATAGGCACGAGCATCCGGCGCTCCCACCGCGCAGCCGGCGCGGTGGCGGGCGCCGGATGCTCGTGCCTATGTGCCTCCCCGCGCGGCGTCGTCTCCCCG
>NZ_MWIG01001102.1:0-1002 GCF_002156145.1 Streptomyces sp. NRRL B-24572
AGGTGTGTATAGGAGACCGGCCCTGGGGGGCGCGGCCTTGACCGGCCGGGTGGTCTTCGCGGGCGGGGCGGCCTTCTTCGCGGCCTTCTCGACCGGCCTCTCCGGCTTCTCCGCCGCCTTCTCCGGCTTCTCTGGCTTCTTCGGCGCCGTGATGCGCAGGGTCAGGCGCTGGCCCGGGAGGATGAGGTCGGGGTCGTCGCCGACGACCGGCCGGTTGGTCTCGTACAGGCGCTGCCAGCCGCCCTTGACGTGCTCGTCTCGGGCGATCTTCGACAGGGAGTCGCCGGGCGTCACCGTGTACATCTCGCGCACGGTGGGCACGGTGGTGGGGCTCGCGGTCCGCGTCGCCTGTTCGGGTAAGAGGCGCTGCCCCGGCAGGGAGGCGGTGCGGACGTCGTTCCCGCCGCGGGCCGGCTCCGGGGTGACGTCCGGCGTCCGCTCGCCGCGGGCGAGCCCCGCGCGGGAGCCGCAGGACGGCCAGGCACCGGGGCCCTGGCCCTTCAGGACGCGTTCGGCGATCGCGATCTGCTGGTCCTTGGAGGCGAGGTCGGCGCGCGGCGCGTAGTGCGTGCCGCCGTACCGCTCCCAGGTGGACTGGCTGAACTGGAGGCCGCCGAAGTAGCCGTTGCCCGTGTTGATGTGCCAGCTGGAGGAGGACTCGCAGGAGGCGACCTTCTCCCAGACGTCGAGCGAGGCGGCATGCGCGGCGCCCGCGCCGATCAGCGGCAGCGCCATGCCGGCGCCTCCCGCCGTGACGGTGAGCGAGGCGCGGTTGATCCGGCTCGGCTGGTGGCGGCGGTGACGTCCGCGTACGGCCATGGGCCCCCCTTGAACACAGCAGCAGCCGTCCAAGTTAGGGGTGGCGCACGCTCCGTGACAAGAGCCGCGCGAAACCTCAAGCGCCTTATGTCACCTCTGCGTTGGTCCCGTTCACCCTCCGGCGGGACCGGGTTCGGGCTGGGGTTCGGGTTCCGGTACGGGCCCGCCCGGCTGGGGCGCGGG
>NZ_MWIG01001103.1:0-541 GCF_002156145.1 Streptomyces sp. NRRL B-24572
ACCCATGAGCACCCTCCGTCGACGCGCTCGGGACGTCCGCCGCCGAGGCACGCAGCGCGGCCCTGGAGGAGCAGATCCTCAAGGAGCCGGGGAGGTTCCGCGTACTGACCGGGGACCGGCCCACCGGGCGGCTGCACCTGGGGCACTACTTCGGCACCCTGCACAACCGGGTGCGGCTCCAGGACCTCGGGGTGGAACTGTTCGTGATCATCGCGGACTACCAGGTCCTGACCGACCGCGACGNNTCCTCAGCCTGGTGTCCGTGGCCGAGCTGAACCGCAACCCCACCGTCAAGGACGAGATCGCCCACTCCCGGCAGGCCGCCGTCAGCGGCCTGATGTTCACCTATCCCGTCCACCAGGCCGCCGACATCCTGTTCTGCAAGGCGAACCTCGTCCCCGTCGGGCAGGACCAGCTGCCGCACCTGCAGATCACCCGGACCGTCGCCCGCCGGTTCAACGACCGCTACGGCAGCGGCACCGCCGTCTTCCCCGAGCCGGACGCCCTGCTGTCCGAGGCACCGCTGCTGCTCGGCACGGAC
>NZ_MWIG01001104.1:0-1192 GCF_002156145.1 Streptomyces sp. NRRL B-24572
CGGTGCCGGTGCCGGCCGCGAGGGCCGTGGAGGCGCCGAGGACGGTGGCGCCCGCCGCTCCGAGAACCGTGCGCCGTGCCGGGGTCCGGCGTTCGCCCTGGGTCATGAGGGATCCTCCTGTGTGAGCCGCGGTGTGATGTCCCGCACCTGTCAACTGTTGTCCCCGACGCTAGGCAGCGGGGCCCTACGGGCGGCAGACCTCGGCCGAACATGGCGGAAACACACGTCAACACTGCGTATCCGTTCGGTGAACCCGATGTGCGCGTGAGGGTGACCCGCGAGTATCGTCGCCAGCTGCAACCGTCGTCTCGACAACTCGACCCACCCGCTTCCCACCGGAGGAACCGTTGTCCCGTCATGCGATCATCAAGGCAGTGCTCGGGCCGGTCATGCGCCTGATGTTCCGCCCCCGCGTGGAGGGCGTCGAGAACATCCCCGGGACGGGGCCCGTGATCCTCGCCGGCAACCACCTGACCTTCATCGACTCGATGATCATGCCGATCTGCCTGGACCGTCCGGTCTACTTCATCGGCAAGGACGAGTACGTGACGGGCAAGGGCATCAAGGGCCGGGCGATGGCCTGGTTCTTCACCAGCGTCGGCATGATCCCGGTGGACCGGGACGGCGGCCGCGGCGGTGTCGCGGCGCTGATGACCGGCCGCCGGGTGCTTGAGGAGGGCAAGATCTTCTCGATCTACCCGGAGGGCACCCGCTCCCCCGACGGCCGTCTCTACCGGGGCCGTACGGGCATCGCGCGGCTGACCCTGATGACGGGCGCGCCGGTGGTGCCGTTCGCGATGATCGGCACCGACAAGATCCAGCCGGGCGGGGCGGGCTTCCCGCGCCCGGGCCGGGTGACGGTCCGCTTCGGCGAGGCGATGGAGTTCTCGCGGTACGACGGGATGGACCGCGACCGGTACGTCCTGCGGGCGGTGACGGACTCGGTGATGGCCGAGGTGATGCGGCTGTCCGGTCAGGAGTACGTGGACATGTATGCGACCAAGGCGAAGGCGGCGTAACTCCGCCGCGTACACCGAAGTGCCCCGTACGGCCGACGGCCGTACGGGGCACTTTCGCGTCCACGGGGTGCGTCAGTGCTCGACGCCTTCCTCCAGCTTCTGGCCCCTGAGGAGGAACCAGGCCGCGACCGCCGTCGCGAGGAGGACGGCCGCGCCGACGCCCGCCGCGATCC
>NZ_MWIG01001105.1:0-1426 GCF_002156145.1 Streptomyces sp. NRRL B-24572
GCTCGGGCGCGGGCAGGGCGGCGCAGCCGAGGTCGATCATCGAGCCGAGGGCCTCGGGGGGCAGCGGTTCGAGGCCGCGTGCGGGCAGCGGGTTCCCGGCGGGCACGGCGGTCCAGCTGCCGGCGCCGCGCCGGGACTCGAGGAAGCCCTCGGTGCGCAGCGCCTCGTAGGCGGCGGCGACCGTGGTGCGGCTGACGGTGAGCGCGAGGGCGAGTTCCCGCTCGGCGGGCAGGCGGGCGGCGACCGGGACGCGGCCCTCCAGGACGAGCAGCCGGATGCCGTCGGCCAGGGCGCGGTAGGCGGGCGGCTTGCGGGCGCCGGGTCCGGCGGGCCTGGGCTGCTGCGCCTGGAGCTGCCGGGCGAGCTGAGCCGGTCCCACCGCCGAAGTCCACTGAGCCATGGAAATCAGTCCACCTTCCTCGAATTGGCCATGGTTGGCATCCGATCCCCCGCCACAGAGTGTCATGAGTCAGTCCACTACCACCACCTTGGGGGGCAGTTCCTTGTCCATCGCCTCCGGTCTCCACGGCCGGCACCTCACCCGCCGGCTCGTCCAGCTCTACGTCGGACTGACGCTGTACGGGGTCAGCTCGGCGCTGCTCGTGCGCAGCGGGCTCGGCCTGGAGCCCTGGGGCGTCCTCCACCAGGGTCTCGCCGAGAAGACCGGGCTCACCATCGGCGTGGTGTCGATCATCGTCGGTGCGGTGGTGCTGCTGCTGTGGGTCCCGATCCGGCAGCGGCCCGGGCTCGGCACGGTCTCCAACGTGTTCGCGATCGGTCTGGCGATGGACGGCACCCTGGCCCTGGTCCCGGACGTCGACGGTCTGACCGGGCAGGTGCCGCTGCTCCTGCTCGGCATCGTCCTCAACGGGGTCGCGACCGGCCTGTACATCGCGGCGCGGTTCGGCCCCGGTCCGCGCGACGGCCTGATGACCGGTCTGCACCGGCTGACCGGCCGGTCCATCCGCCTCGTACGGACGGCGATCGAGGTGGTGGTGGTCGCCACCGGCTTCCTGCTCGGCGGCTCGGTCGGCGTCGGCACGGTCCTCTACGCCCTCGCGATAGGCCCGCTCGCCCAGTTCTTCCTGCGCCGGTTCGCCGTCCCGGAGGCGGCCCCCGAAACCCCCGAGCCGGACTCCGTCCCCTCCTCGGTCGCCACCCGGACACCGGAAGGCGCCATACTGCGGCCGTGACTCGCGTACGCCACCCCTACCTCGACCATCCCTCCCCCCTCGCGTTCGCCCATCGCGGCGGCCCGGCGGAAGGCGGCCGCGGTGTTCTCCAGGCCGTTCGCCGTGCCGCCGCGATGGGCGAACGCGAGGGGGGAGGGATGGTCGAGGTAGGGGTGGCGTACGCGAGTCACGGCCGCAGTATGGCGCCTTCCGGTGTCCGGGTGGCGACCGAGGAGGGGACGGAGTCCGGCTCG
>NZ_MWIG01001106.1:0-2251 GCF_002156145.1 Streptomyces sp. NRRL B-24572
CCGCCGCCGTCACCACGCAGAGCACGGCGGCCCACTGGGTGGTGGAGAGGTGCTCGCCGAGCAGCACGAGGCCCACCAGGGCCGCGATGACCGGCTCCACCGTGGACAGCACGGCGAAGACCCGGGGCGGCATCCGGCGCAGCGCCGCGAACTCCAGCGAGAAGGGGATGACGGTCGTCAGGACCGCCACCGCGAGCGCGGTGCCGAGCACCCCCGGGCGCAGGAGGACGTCGGGGGAGGGCAGGCCGAGCGCCGGTGCGGTGGGCAGGGCGAGGACGGCGGCGATCGAGATGCCGAGGGCCAGGCCGGAGCCGCCGGGGACCGCGCGGCCCACGCGGGCGCCGAGCAGGATGTATCCGGTGAGGGCGGCGCCGGTGAGCAGGCTCGCGGCGAGGCCGACCGGATCGTCCATGCCCCGCGTCCCGCCGAGCACCAGGAGCCCGGCGGCCGCGACCGCGACCCAGAGCCGGTCGAGGGCGCGGCGCGAGGTGAGCGCGGCGAGCAGCAGCGGCCCGCTGAACTCCAGGGTCACCACGACGCCGAGGGGCAGCCGGGAGGTGGCCTCGTAGAAGGCGAACTGCATGACGGTGAAGACGGCCCCGTACGGGAGCAGCAGTCGCCAGTGGGTGCGCAGGAGCCGTGGCGCGGGGCGGGACAGCAGGCAGAGCAGGGTGGCGGCGATGAGCAGCCGGAGCAGGGTCGCGCCGGTCGGCCCCGTCTCCTCGAACAGTCGTTTCGCGAAGGCGGACCCGAACTGCAGGCTGACCATGCCGGTCAGGAGCAGCAGCGGGGCGGGCGCTGCTCCCAGGACGTACGGACGCATGACGGCACCTCCTCTCCAGGCGTCGACCGCCGGACGGATGCCGAAGACTCTATACCCCCTAGGGGTATGTCGCGACCGTATGGGGGTGCCGGGCCGGGTCTGAGGGGTGTCGCGAGTGTGACGTCCGTCAAAGAGGGCGTGACGCGCATTACTTCGCGGTCACATGGGGCCCCGCGACCGCTAATCTCCGCCGGAGAGCCAGAAGTGAACAGCTGTCGAGGGGTGGAAGATCGTGGCCAGGAAGCTTGCCGTCATCGGGGCCGGACTCATGGGATCCGGCATCGCACAGGTCTCGGCACAGGCGGGCTGGGACGTCGTCCTGCGTGACGTCACCGACGCCGCCCTGACCCGCGGCACCGACGGCATCAAGGCGTCGTACGACAAGTTCGTCGCCAAGGGCAAGCTCGCCGCCGAGGACGCCGAGGCCGCACTCGGCCGGATCACCGCCACCACCGAACTCGACGCCGTCGCCGACGCGGACGTCGTCGTCGAGGCCGTCTTCGAGAACCTCGACGTCAAGCACGACATCTTCCGCTCGCTCGACAAGATCGTGAAGGACGGCGCCGTCCTCGCCTCCAACACCTCCGCGATCCCGATCACCAAGATCGCCGCGGTGACCGAGCGCCCCGAGGCCGTCGTCGGCGTCCACTTCTTCTCGCCCGTCCCGATGATGCAGCTCGTCGAGCTGGTCCGCGGCTACAAGACGAGCGACGAGACCCTCGCCACCGCCCGCGCGTTCGCCGAGTCCGTCGGCAAGACCTGCATCGTCGTCAACCGCGACGTCGCCGGCTTCGTCACCACCCGCCTCATCTCGGCCCTCGTCGTCGAGGCCGCCAAGCTCCACGAGTCGGGCGTCGCCACCGCCGAGGACATCGACATCGCCTGCAAGCTCGGCTTCGGCCACGCCATGGGCCCGCTCGCCACCGCCGACCTCACCGGCATCGACATCCTGGTGAACGCCGCCAACAACATCTACACCGAGTCCCAGGACGAGAAGTTCGCGCCGCCGGAGCTGATGCGCCGGATGGTGGACGCGGGTGACATCGGCCGCAAGAGCGGGCAGGGCTTCTACAAGTACTGAGCCGGACCCACCACCCCGCCCTCACTCCGTGGGGTGAATTTCGGTATCGGTTCGCTGACAAGGCGCAACGTATCTGCCGGTGCGGCAGTCAGTTGTTGCGAAGACGGAGCACTCTCGGGGAGCGCATATGCACATCAGGGGCGACCATGTCGAGCTGGTCGTCGGGGGCCGCCTCGACGTCCGCAGCGCGGCGGACGCCCGTACGGTCCTGCACTCGGCCGTCGACGACGGAGTCGGCGACCTGGTGCTCGACCTGACCGGACTCGACTCCTGGGACGCGACCGGACTCGGCGTCATCATGGGCGCCCACCGGAGGGCCGGCCGCTGCGGCCGGCGCCTCCGGTGGG
>NZ_MWIG01001107.1:0-684 GCF_002156145.1 Streptomyces sp. NRRL B-24572
ACCTCCGGCCGCGCGCGAGGCGTTTCCGGGCAAACCTCCGAACCCTTGGGCGCCGGGCGGAATCTGGCACTCCATCAGGACGCGTCACACCCCTTGATGTGACGTGTCCATGTCGTCACCCTGTTACCTGGCGCACCCCCCACCGAAACCTGGCGCCGCCACGATGGCCGGGCCGACCGCCCGGCAGCCCACGGGGACGGCAGCCAGCCAAGGTCCCCCCACCTCAAGGGAGTTCCCATGCCCGTCGACATGGTCTACGCGCGTCGACTCGCCGTACTCGCCGCCTCCGCCGCCCTCACCGCCACCGGCCTCCTCGCCACCGCCCCGGCCGCGCAGGCCGCGATGCCCACCCCGGTCAGCGCCGCGACCGCCCGTACCTACCTGGCCGCCCTCACGGTCAAGGCGGAAGGTTCCACCACGGGTTACAGCCGGGACCTCTTCCCGCACTGGATCACCCAGTCCGGCACCTGCAACACGCGCGAGACCGTCCTCAAGCGCGACGGCGTGAACGTCGTCACCGACTCCAACTGCGCCGCGATCAGCGGCAGCTGGTACTCCGAGTACGACGGTGCCACCTGGACCGCCGCCTCCGACCTCGACATCGACCACATGGTCCCGCTCGCCGAGGCCTGGCGCTCGGGCGCGAACTCCAGGACCACCGCCCAGCGCCAGGCCTCGGCGAGC
>NZ_MWIG01001108.1:0-1706 GCF_002156145.1 Streptomyces sp. NRRL B-24572
CCCACACGGCGGCGGGGCGCCGCGTGGGTGGGGCGGGGGCTCAGGTGGTGCCCAGGATGCCGCGTTCGTAGCCCGCGGCTACCGCCGCCGCCCGGTCCTTCACGCCCAACTTGGCGTAGATGTGGGTGAGATGGGTCTTCACCGTCGCCTCGCTGATGAACAGCTCCGCCGCGATGGCCCGGTTCGCGGTGCCCTTCGCCACGAGGGCGAGGATCTCGTTCTCGCGGGCGGAGAGCCCGGTGTCCGGGGCGGGCGCGCGGACGGCCGTCACCAGGCGGGACGCGACGGTCGGCGACAGGACCGTGCGGCCGTCGGCGGCGGCCCGGACGGCGGCGAACAGCTCCTCGCGCGGGGCGTCCTTCAGGAGGTACCCGGTGGCGCCGGCCTCGATCGCCGGGAGGGTGTCGGTGTCCGTGTCGTACGTGGTGAGGACGAGGACCCGGGCCCGGGCGCCGCGCCGGGCGAGTTCGGCGATGGCGTCGACGCCGCCGCCCCCGGGCATGCGCAGGTCCATCAGGACGACGTCCGGGTCGAGGCGCTCGGTGAGCTCGACGCCCTCGACGCCGTTCGACGCCTCGCCGAGGACGCGGAAGCCGGAGCCCTCGGCGGCGAACATGCCGCGCAGGCCGTCCCGTACGACGGGGTGGTCGTCGACGATCAGGAGCGTGATGTCGGTCATGGCGTGCCCAACGGTACGCGAGCGCAGACCGCCGTGCCCTCGCCCGGCGCGGTCTCCACGGTGACCGTGCCGGCGAGGCGTTCGGCCCGCGCGCGCATGCCGTCGAGGCCGAAGCCGCCGGCCCGGGAGCGGGCGGGGACGGCGGCCGGGTCGAAGCCGTGGCCGTCGTCGCGGACGTCGAGGGTGATCTCGTCGCCCATGTAGGAGAGGGTGACGCCGGCGCGGGCGGCGCCCGAGTGGCGCTCGGCGTTGGCGAGGGCCTCCTGGGCGATCCGCAGCAGGGTGGCGGCGATCTCGTCGTGCAGCGGGTGCTCGGTCCCGGTGACGGTGAACCGGGCCGCGATGCCGGTGCGTTCGGTCCAGGCGGCGACGGTCTTCTTCAGCGCCTCGGGCAGGGTGTCGTGCTCCAGGGCGACCGGGCTGAGGTTCTGCACGGAGCGGCGGGCCTCGCCGAGGCTGTGCCGGGCGAGGTCGGCGGCGCGGGCCAGGTGGACCCGGGCGACTTCGGGGTCGGTGGTCATGGAGACGACCTGGAGCTGGGCGATGACGCCGGTGAGGCCCTGCGCGATGGTGTCGTGGATCTCGGCGGCGAGCCGCCGCCGCTCGTCGGCGACGCCCGCCTCGCGGGCCTGCACGAGGAGCTGCGCCTGGAGCGCCGCGTTCTCGGTGAGGGCCTGTTCCAGGCGGGCGTTGGTGCGGGCGAGGGTGGCGGCCCTCTCGATCTCCCTGCCGCCGAGGTGGGCGAGGCCGAGGGCGAGGGCGGCGTTGAGCGCGAACAGTCCGCCGAACGCCGCCCACTGGACGGCGGACCGCGGCGGCAGCCCTCCCGACTGCGAGCCGCCGAGCGTCAGCGCCACGGCGAGGAGTCCGGCGCGGGCGTACGCGGGGCGGGGTGGCAGCAGGGGGACGGCGTCGAAGTACCCGATGCAGGCGAAGACGGCGTAGAAGGGGCTCACCCAGGTGAGCGCGAACCCGAGCGCGGTGCGCAGCACGAAGTACGTGACGGAGGCGGGACCGGGGGCGCCGG
>NZ_MWIG01001109.1:0-1108 GCF_002156145.1 Streptomyces sp. NRRL B-24572
GGCGGGCGATGCCGAACGCCTTCAGCCTGCCCCGTACGACATCCGCCGACAGGAAGTTCTCCCCCACGAACGCGCCCAGCGACACGCCCAGCTGGTCCTTCTTCGTCGGGATGATCGCCGTGTGCGGGATCGGAAGGCCCAGCGGGCGCCGGAAGAGCGCCGTCACCGCGAACCAGTCCGCCAGCGCGCCGACCATGCCCGCCTCCGCCGCCGCCGCGACATAGCCCGCCCAGGCCCCCCAGCCCTCGTTCCGCGCCCACGTCGCCAGGGCGTAGATCACCGCGACCGTGAGCAGCAGACACGTCGCCAGCGTCTTCATGCGGCGGACGCCTCTGCTCTTCTCCTCGTCCGCCGCCGTGTACGCGAAACTCACCATCGACTCGACCTCCTACTTCAGGGACTCCCGGCGCTCGTCCCGAGTTCCCCCGTACATCTTCGCGATCACCGCCTCGATGTCCGGCTCCCGCACCGAGAGGTCGAGCAGGGGGTACTTCGCCGCCACCGCCGCCACCAGCGGCGCCGCCGACTCCGTCGCAGGAAAGGCGAGCCACTGACGCGGCCCCTCCGACCGTACGAAACGGGCTCCCGGCACGTCCACGATCGGGGGCAGCTCCCGCTCCAGGTCCACCACCAGGAGCCGTTCGCTCTCCCCCACCGCGTGCAGGCCGGCCAGTTCCCCGTCGTACATCAGGCGTCCGTGGTCGATGACCATCACCCGCGAGCAGAGCTGTTCGATNNGCTCGTCCAGGTACAGCACCTCCGGGTCGTGCAGCAGCGCCGCCGCGATGTCGCCGCGCATCCGCTGGCCCAGGGACAGCTGCCGTACCGGCACGTCGAGCAGGTCGCCCAGGTCGAGGAGGTCCACGCAGCGGGCCAGGTTCTCCTCGTAGCGGGCGTCGGGGATCCGGTACATGCGGTGCATCAGCCCGTACGAATCCTTCAGGGGCAGATCCCACCAGAGCGTCGTGCGCTGGCCGAAGACCACCCCTATCCGCTGGGCCAGGCGCGTGCGCTCCCGCGCCGGGTCGATGCCCGCCACCCGCAGCCGGCCGCCGCTGGGGGTCAGGATGCCGGTGAGCATCTTGATCGTCGTCGACTTCCCGGCGCC
>NZ_MWIG01000111.1:0-26647 GCF_002156145.1 Streptomyces sp. NRRL B-24572
CTCGGTGAGGGCGAAGTCCGCGAGGATCTCCTCGTCCGGGACGTCCAGGAGGCCGAGGACGACGGCCGCGAGCAGACCCGTACGGTCCTTCCCGGAGTGGCAGTGGAAGACGAGCGGTTCCTCGGCGGCGGCGATCAGCTCCAGGGCCGTACGGAGCTCCTCCGCCCCGTCCTCGGCGACCTCGGCGTACCGGTCGGCGAGGTAGCGCCACGGGTCGAGGGCGGGGTCGATGGACTCCTGGTGGTAGAAGCGGTGCTCGATGGAGAGGTTGTGCCAGGAGACCTCCTCGGTCTCCGGCAGCCGGCCCTTCTCGGCGATCTCCCAGGGGTAGCGCAGGTCGATCACCGTGCCCACGCCCAGCGCCCGGAAGCGCTCCAGGTCGGTGTCCGCGAGCTTGCCGAGGGAGTCGGAGCGGTAGAGGGTCTCCCACCGCACGGTGCCGCCGTCGGCGGTCCGATAGCCGCCCAGGTCACGGAAGTTGTGGAGCCGTTCGAAGTCCATGTGTCGTCTCACGGCGCCAATGTACGGGCCTGATCCCCCGTCACGGACCCCGTCGGGATCCATCGTCACGGACCCCCGTCAGGGGCCCACCTCCGCCCAGAAGTGGTCGGTGATCTCGTCCAGGTAGGCGCGCCCCTCGTCGCCGGTCGACCACCCCGAGGCGCCCCAGCTGCTGATCGCGGTCATCTGCGCGTGGTAGTCCGTGTGGAGCTGCTGGAGCGCGGACTCCACGATCCGCTTGGGCAGCGGCACCATCTTCACGATCGGCTTCACGTACGCCTGCCAGCGGGTGGTGGCCGCGCTGCGCAGCAGTTCGGCGAGGGGCTCGTCGCCGCCGGTCGCGGTGATCAGGGTGCGCGGGGTGAGGCCGAGCGCCTCGGCGAGGGCGGCCGTCTGGCGTTCGGTGCCGCGCCAGCTGCCCTCGTCCTCCATCCGCTGGTACGCGGAGGCCGACATGCCCACCCGCCGGGCGAGGTCCTCGACGGCGAGCCCGCGCGCGACCCGGTGCTCGCGCAGGGTGGCGGGGGCGGCGATCAGGTCCACGGGGGAGCACCACAGGACGCCCGCGAGGGCCGTGAGCTCCTGCTCGTTCGGGATCGCCCGGCCGCGCTCCCAGGCGACCACGGTCTCGGGGGCGACGAGGAGGCCGTACTGCGCCCGCAGGCCGTAGGCGACGTGGCCGGGGGCCATGCCGAGGCCCTCGCGGAGACGGCGCGCGGCCAGGGCGTCGAAGGGTGGGGAGGGTTGGTGCACCCGGCCACGGTAGATACGAGAAGTGACGGCTGGCTACGGTGCGTTCCCCCAACGTGCAGCGTCGTAGGAACATGGGAACCGGGCGGTAACCGCAGGGTCGCTCAGTGTCGGCCCGCCGGACCGTCGAGCCAGCGGTACTGGAGCTCGGGCCGCCCGATCTGCCCGTACTGCGGGGCGCGCACGGCCCGGCCCGCGGTGACCAGGTGCTCCAGATAGCGGCGCGCGGTGATCCGGGAGATCCCGACGGCCGCCCCGGCCTCGGCGGCCGTGAGCCCCGCCGGGGTGGCGCGGAGGGTGCGGGTGACCGCTTCGAGCGTCGGGCCGCTCAGCCCCTTGGGGAGCGTGGCGGGGTGCGGGGCCCGGAGCGTGGCGAGCGCCCGGTCCACCTCGTCCTGCCCGGAGGCCTCCCCGGCGGCCGCCCGGAACTCGGCGTACCGGACGAGCCGGTCCCGGAGCGTGGCGAAGGCGAAGGGCTTCAGGACGTACTGGACGACGCCGAGGGACACGCCCTCGCGGACGACCGCCAGATCGCGGGCGGAGGTCACGGCGATGACGTCGGCGGAGTGCCCGGCGGCCCGCAGGGCGCGGAGGAGCTGGAGGCCGTGCCCGTCGGGCAGGTAGAGGTCGAGCAGGATCAGGTCGACCGGCGTCCGGTCGAGGATCCGCACGGCGGCGGCCCGCGAGTGCGCGACCCCGACGACCCGGAAGCCCTCGACGCGCCCCGCGTAGAGCGCGTGGGCATCGGCCGCGACGGGATCGTCCTCGACGACGAGGACCCGGAGCGGACTCGTACTCACGCGATCACCTCTTCTTCCTTGCCGGCCCGGCCCTCCCGTGGCAGCGGCAGTCGTACGGTGAACTGCGCGCCGCCCTCCTCCGCGTCCGCCAGTTCCAGCGTGCCCGAAGCGCGGGAGACCGCCTGGCCCACCAGGGCGAGGCCGAGGCCGCGGCCGGGGCCCCGGGTGGACCAGCCGCGCCCGAGGACCGCCTCCCGGTCGGCGGGGCGGACGCCGGGGCCGCTGTCGCCGACCCGGAGCAGCAGCTCGCCGTCGCCCGCGCGGGCCGCGACCGTGACGGTCACGCGCGCGTGCGGGGCCCCGCCGGCCGCCTCCACCGCGTTGTCGATGAGGTTGCCGAGGATCGTCACCAGGTCCCGGGAGGGCAGCGCCGCCGGCACCCGGCCGTCGTCGATGCGGCTGTCCTCGGTGAGGACCAGCTCCACGCCCCGCTCGTTGGCCTGCGCCGCCTTGCCGAGCAGCAGCGCCGCGAGGACCGGTTCGCCGACGGCGTCGACGACCCGGTCGGTCAGCGCCTGGGCGAGCTCGAGCTCCGCCGTCGCGAACTCCACCGCCTCCGCCACCCGGCCCAGTTCGATCAGCGACACGACCGTGTGCAGCCGGTTCGCCGCCTCGTGGGCCTGCGAGCGGAGCGCCTCCGTGAAGCCCCGCTCGGAGTCCAGCTCGCCGGAGAGCGCCTGCAGTTCGGTGCGGTCCCGGAGGGTGACGACGGTGCCGCGCCGCTCCCCGCCCACCACCGGGCGGGTGCTGACCACGAGGACCCGGTCGGCCGTCAGATGCGTCTCGTCGACGCGCGGCTCCGAGGAGAGCAGCGCCCCCGTCAGGGACGCCGGCAGGCCGAGCTCGGCGGCCGGGCGGCCGACGACCCCCTCGTCCAGGCCGAGCAGCTCCCGCGCACCGTCGTTGATGAGGGCGATCCGCCGCCGGCCGTCCAGCATCACGAGCCCTTCGCGGACCGCGTGCAGGGCGGCCTCGTGGTAGTCGTGCATCCGGCTCAGCTCGGTCGCGTTCATGCCGTGCGTGTGGCGGCGCAGGCGCGCGTTCACGACGTACGTCCCCGCCCCGCCGAGCACGAGCGCCGCGCCCGCCGTGCAGAGCAGGGCGGTCACCTGCTCCCGTACCTGCTCGCTGATCTTGTCGATCGTGATGCCCGCGCTGACCAGGGCGACGACCCGGCCGTGGTCGAGGACGGGCGCCACGGTCCGCACGGAGGGGCCGAGGACGCCCAGGTGCGTCTCGGAGTAGAGCCGGCCCCGGCGCGCCTCCTCGATGTGTCCGAGGTACGTGCGGCCGATCTGCGCCGGATCCGGATGCGTCCAGCGGGTGCCGTCCGGGGCCATGATCACCACGAAGGCGACACCCGCGTGCCGGCGCAGCGACTCCGCGTACGGCTGGAGGGCGGCCGTCGGGTCGGCGGAGCGGGCGGCGGCGACCACGGACGGGGAGTCGGCGACGGCGGCGGCGGTCGCCGTCGCCTGGCGCCGCGCGGTCTCCTCGGCCTGCGCCCGGTCCGTGAGGTACGCGAAGACCGAGCAGCCCGCCACGACGACGGCCACGAGCACGACCTGCATCGCGAAGAGCTGGCCGGCCAGACTGCGGGGGCGGGGGAGGCGGAGACGCATGCGGGTAAGTGTGCACGTGGGAACGGTCGCGGGCGGTACCGCGTTCCCGAATCGTGCCCTTCCCACCGGGGTCCGTCGTCGGGGCCGTCGTTTCGGTCGTGAACGAAACGTACGCAACCGTGACCCGGGTCACAGGCTGATGGATAGTCGCGGAGGTCCACCGGGACGTGGACACCCATCAGCACGAGGAGGACCCCGTGGCCGCACGCCGGGACCGCACCCACTATCTGTATCTGGCCGTCATCGGCGCCGTACTGCTCGGCATCGCGGTCGGGTTCCTGGCGCCGGGCGTCGCCGTCGAGCTCAAGCCGATCGGCACCGGCTTCGTCAACCTGATCAAGATGATGATCTCGCCGATCATCTTCTGCACGATCGTGCTCGGCGTCGGTTCGGTCCGCAAGGCCGCGAAGGTCGGCGCCGTCGGCGGTCTCGCCCTCGGCTACTTCCTCGTGATGTCGACCGTCGCACTCGCGATCGGTCTGCTCGTCGGCAACCTCCTGGAGCCCGGCTCCGGACTCCACCTCACCAAGGAGCTCGCCGAGGCCGGCGCGAAGCAGGCCGAGGGCGCGAGCGAGTCGACCCCGGACTTCCTGCTCGGGATCATCCCGACCACCCTCGTCTCGGCCTTCACCGAGGGCGAGGTCCTGCAGACCCTCCTCGTCGCGCTGCTCGCGGGCTTCGCGCTCCAGGCGATGGGTACGGCCG
The DNA here is from genome assembly GCF_002156145.1 of Streptomyces sp. NRRL B-24572. Lineage (NCBI taxonomy): Bacteria > Bacillati > Actinomycetota > Actinomycetes > Kitasatosporales > Streptomycetaceae > Streptomyces > Streptomyces sp. NRRL B-24572. The sequence continues at coordinate 4,379 of NZ_MWIG01000111.1, forward strand.
GTGAACCGGTTCTGCGCGGGATCGGACACATCCAGAAGCTCGTCTTCCGCATCCTCGGCATGATCATGTGGGCGGCGCCGGTCGGCGCGTTCGGCGCGATCGCCGCGGTCGTCGGCGCGACGGGCGCCGCGGCGCTCAAGTCGCTGGCCGTCATCATGATCGGCTTCTACCTGACGTGCGGGCTCTTCGTCTTCCTCGTCCTCGGCACGCTGCTCCGCCTGATCGCCGGGATCAACATCTGGTCGCTCCTGAAGTACCTGGGCCGCGAGTTCCTGCTGATCCTTTCGACGTCCTCCTCCGAGTCCGCGCTGCCGCGGCTCATCGCGAAGATGGAACACCTGGGCGTCAGCAAGCCGGTCGTCGGCATCACCGTGCCGACCGGCTACTCCTTCAACCTCGACGGCACCGCGATCTACCTGACGATGGCCTCGCTCTTCACCGCCGAGGCGATGGGGAACCCGCTGTCGATCGGCGAGCAGATCTCCCTCCTCGTCTTCATGATCATCGCCTCGAAGGGGGCGGCGGGCGTGACGGGCGCCGGACTCGCGACGCTCGCGGGCGGCCTCCAGTCGCACCGGCCGGAGCTGGTCGACGGCGTCGGCCTGATCGTCGGCATCGACCGCTTCATGAGCGAGGCGCGCGCCCTGACGAACTTCGCGGGCAACGCGGTGGCGACGGTGCTCGTCGGCACGTGGACGAAGGAGATCGACAAGGAGCGGGCGGCGGAGGTCCTCGCGGGCCGCGTCCCCTTCGACGAGACGACGCTCGTGGACGACCACGGGCCGGCCGAGGTGCCGGACCAGCGCACGCAGGGCGACGAGAAGGCCCGCGCGGGCGTCTGACGTCCGGCGCCCGGTGAGACCCCGGGTCCCGGGTCTTGAGCCGGATCCGGGGTCCGGGAGGAGGGCGGCCCCCCATCGAGGGGGGTCGCCCTTCTTGCGTCAGGGGCCGTTCAGGGCCGCCAGCTCCTCCGGCGAGAGCGTCAGCGACACCGCCCCCGCCGAGTCCCGTACCGTCTCCGGTCGGCTCGCCCCCGGGATCGGGAGGACCGTCGGCGAGCGGGTCAGGAGCCAGGCGAGGGCCACCTGCTGCGGGCTGACCCCGTGCGCCCGCGCCACCCGGTGGAAGGCGCCGAACTCCGGGTCCTCCTCCAGGGCCGACGCCCCGTCCAGGGAACTCCGCGAGATGCCGCCCAGCGGGCTCCACGGCAGGAAGGCGAGCCCGAGCTCCGCGCAGAGCCGCAGCTCCGCCTCGCCGTCCCGTACCGCCGGCGAGTACCGGTTCTGCACGGAGACCAGACGGTCGCCGAGGATCTCGCGGGCCAGCCGGATCTGGTCGGCGTCCACGTTCGAGACGCCCGCCGACCGCACCGTCCCCGCGTCCAGCAACCCCCTCACCGCGCCCAGCGATTCGGCGTACGGGACCGCAGGGTCCGGCTTGTGCAGCTGGTACAGGCCGATCGCGTCGCCGCCGAGCCGCCGCGCGGAGCCCTCCGCCGCCCGCCGCAGGTGCTCGGGCCGGCCGTCCACGGTCCAGCCGCCGTCCGCCGTCCGCCCCCGGCCGCCCTTCGTCGCCACGAGCACGCCGTCCGTGCCGCCGCCGTACGAGGCCAGGGCCCGGGCCACGAGGAGTTCGCCCTCTCCCGGTGTGCCGCCCGGCGGGTGGTAGGAGTCGGCGGTGTCGAGCAGCGTCACGCCCGCGTCGAGCGCCGCGTGCACGGTGGCGACGGCCCGCGCCTCGTCCGGCCGGCCCTCGATGGACAGCGGCATCGTGCCGAATCCGACGGCCCCGACCCGTACGTCACCCAGCATCCGGTACCGCATCAGCGCACCTCCCCGATCGTCTCCGCGACCGCCTTCGGCAGCCATGCGCCGGAATCGCCGAACGCGTAACCCAGCGAAACCGCCCGGGAGTTGTCCATGCCGTACGAGCGGGCGAAGGAGAACGGCGAGACCTCGCCGACCTCCACCTCCCGGAACACCGTCCGGCCGCCCACCAGCTTCTCGATCTCCGCGCAGATGTCGGCCGTGGTGAGCGGGCCGTGGGAGTGCGCGTTCACCGGGCCGGTGAAGTCCGCCTCGACCGCCCACGCGAGGAACGCCGCGACCTCCTCCACGTACACGTACGTCGCCGGACGGTTCACCACCGGCACCGCGATCGGCTCGCCCGCCCGGATGCGCCGCGCGTAATGGTCCAGGCGGCCCGTGAAGTCGTCCGCACCGCCCAGGACGTGCGCCACCCGCACCGAGGTCCACGCGAAGGGCGCGTCCGCCGCGAAGACCGCCTCGGCCTGCCGCTTCCCCTCCCCGTAGTGCGCCTCCAGGAACTCCGGGTCCTCCCAGGGCAGGCCCGTGTCGACGGTCACCGTGGCCAGGTCGAGGGCCGTCTCGGCGACCGGTACGGGCGAGTCCTCGTACTCGTACACCTCGACGGTCGAGGTCATCACATAGCGGCCGGTGCGCGTCCCGAACACCCGCCGGGCGATCTCCGCCTGGCGCGGGGTGTAGCAGACCTGGTCCACGACGACGTCGAAGGAACGGCCCGCGAGAACGGATTCCAGAGCGGCCTCGTCGTCGCGGTCGGCGACCAACTGCTCGATTCCTTCCGGGGCCGCGGAAGAACCCCGGTTGAGCACCGTGATCCGGTGCCCGGATTCCCGGAGGAGTGCGATGAGCCGCTTTCCGAAATAGCGGTTCCCGCCGATGACCAGAACGTCCATGAATCCCAACTCCCTTGTTTCCGAACCCAAGTGTTACGTTGTGCGCTCGCCGATTGAAGGGGGAAACATGGGAGTGCAGGCCGTCCCGCCGAAGGAACCACGGCATTCGCGCGCCGCCGCCGACGAAACCTCGGCAGCCGCTTTCGACCCCATCGACCGGCAGATCCTGGACCTCCTCCAGACCGACGGCCGCATCAAGCTCAGCGAGCTCGGCCGCCGCGTCCGGCTCAGCCCCGCGGCCGTCACCGAGCGCGTCCGCCGCCTGGAGGCGAGCGGGGCGGTCACCGGCTACGGCGCCCACGTCTCGCCGGCCCTGCTCGGCTACGGCATCCAGGCCTTCATCCGGGTGAACCCGCACGGCGGCTACAACCTCAAGCACCCCCGCACCCTGGAGCTGACCTCCCGCCCCGAGGTCCTGGAGGTGCACCACGTGGTCGGCGAGGACTGCTGGATCCTCAAGGTCGCCGTCACCGACACCGTCCACCTGGAGGACATCCTGGAGCAGACCTCGGCCCTCGGCCGGACCACGACCTCGATCGTGCTGTCCTCCCCGGTGGTCCGGAAGCCCCTCCTCCCGCCGGCCGTCTGACCCCTTGCCCTGACGTCGGCGTCAAGGCCTACCGTCGGGGACATGCGCATCGGAGAGCTGGCCGAGCGGGCCGGGACGACCACGCGGGCCCTGCGGTACTACGAGTCCCGCGGTCTCCTCACCGCCCGGCGTACGGACCGGGGGCACCGCACGTACGACGAGGACGACCTGCGGCTGCTCCGGCAGATCAGGACCCTGCAGGACTTCGGGTTCGAGCTGGAGGAGACCCGGCCGTTCGTCGACTGCCTGCGCGCGGGGCACCCGGCGGGGGACTCCTGTCCCGCGTCGATCGCCGTCTACCGGCGGAAGGTCGCCGAACTGGACGGGCTCATCGAACAGCTCCAGGCGGTACGCGCCCAGGTGGGCGCCCAGCTGCTCCGGGCCGAGGCGGAACTGCCGCAGGGCCCGGAGCCCCGGTGCGAACTCGGAGCGACGACGGACACGGACACGGACACGGACACGGAGGGGTGACGGGATGAAGACGTACGCGGAGGGCGTGGCCGAGGTCACGGACGCGGACTTCGGCACGGAGGTGCTGGGCGCCGAGCGGCCGGTCCTGGTGAAGTTCACGGCGGAGTGGTGCGGGCCGTGCCGGCAGCTGAAGCCGGTGCTCGGCGCGCTCGCCTCCGAGGAGGCGGCGCGGCTGCGGATCGTGGAGATCGACGTGGACCGCAACCCCGAGACCACCCTGAAGTACGGGGTCCTCGCGACCCCGACCCTCATGGTCTTCCGGGGAGGCGAGCCGGTGAAGTCGATCGTCGGCGCCCGCCCGAAGCGCCGCCTCCTGGCGGACCTGGAGGACGTGCTCGGCTGACAGCCGCACCGACACCAGGGCATACAGAAATGCCCCGACTAGAATTGACAGTCGGGGCATTGCGTCGCGTATATTTATGGATTCCGTGTCCGGACATGCCGAAGACGCGGAGAAGTTCAATAAACGCACTGTATCGCGCCGGGAGTCGAATTGTCAACCGAGGAATTTCGGAATGAGCAGCAATTCATCACCGATCTCTACGCACGACTCGACGACCTGAGGGACCAGGCCGAAGCCGCCGTCGAGCAGGCCCTCCGCACCCCCGGGGTCGGCAGCAGCCAGGGACGCCTCGAACGGGACGTGATGGTCGCCGAGCAGTCCGGGCTGCTCTCCGCGCTCAACGCCGGGGAGAGCGGGCTCTGCTTCGGCCGGCTCGTCTTCAAGGACGGCCGCGACCACCACATCGGCCGGCTCGGCATCCGCGAGGACGACCCGAACCGCACCCCGCTCGTCGTCGACTGGCGCGCCGAGATCGCCCGCCCCTTCTACCTCGCCACCGGGTACGAGCCGATGGGCCTCACCCGCCGCCGCCACATCACCACCAAGGGGCGCGAGGTCGTCTCCCTCCACGACGAGGTCCTCGACCTCGCCGACGCCACCCGCACCGGCCACGAGAGCCGGAACGCCGACGAAGTGCTGCTCGCCGCGCTCGACGCCGCCCGCACCGGCCGCATGCACGACATCGTGCAGACCATCCAGGCCGAGCAGGACGCCATCATCCGCTCCCCGCACCGCGGGGTCCTCGTCGTCGAGGGCGGCCCCGGCACCGGCAAGACCGCCGTCGCCCTGCACCGGGCCGCGTACCTCCTCTACGCGCACCGCGAGCAGCTCGCCAAGCGGGCCGTCCTCATCGTCGGCCCCAACCCGGCCTTCCTCGGCTACATCGGCAACGTCCTGCCCTCCCTCGGCGAGACCGGCGTCCTCCTCGCCACCCCCGCCGAGCTGTTCCCCGGCGTCCGCGCCACCGGCACCGACACCCCGCGCGCCGCCGCCGTCAAGGGCGCCGCCGGCATGGCCGACGCCCTCGCCGCGGCAGTACGGGACCGCCAGCAGGTCCCGGAGCGCGGTGAACCGCTGATCGTCCCGCACGAGGACGGCGACCTGGTCATCGACTGGGACATGGCCCTCGAAGCCCGCCACAAGGCCCGCGAGACCTTCCTCCCGCACAACCTGGCCCGCCCCTACTTCGTCTTCCGGATCCTCGACGCGCTCGCCGAACAGCTCGCCGACCGCATCGGCGCCGACCCCTACGGCGGCCCCAACTTCCTCGGCCCCGACGACATCGCCCTGCTCGCCAAGGGCATCGCCGCCAACCCCGACGTCCACACGGCGATCGACACCCTCTGGCCGCCCCTCACCCCGCAGGGCTTCCTCGCCGACTACCTCGCCGAGCCCACCCACCTCGAAGACGAGGGCGACGCCGAGGCGATCCGGCGCACCGGCGGCCCCTGGACCCCCGCCGACGTCCCCCTGCTCGACGAGGCCGCCGAACTCCTCGGCGAGGACGACTCCGCCCTCCGCGCCGCCGAGGAGGCCGAGCGCCAGAAGCAGATCCAGTACGCGCAGGGCGTCCTCGACGTCTCCTTCGCCTCCCGCACCTACGAGTTCGAGGACAAGGAGGAGCTCGACAAGGACGCCTCCGAGGTCCTCTCCGCCCACGACATCATCGACGCCGAACGCTTCGCCGAACGCCACGAGGAGGCCGACCACCGCACCGCCGCCGAGCGGGCCGCCGCCGACCGCACCTGGGCCTTCGGCCACATCATCGTCGACGAGGCCCAGGAGCTGTCCGCCATGGCCTGGCGGCTCCTCATGCGCCGCAGCCCCAGCCGCTCCATGACCCTGGTCGGCGACCCCGCCCAGACCGGCGACCCGGCCGGGGTCGGCGCCTGGCAGTCCATCCTCGGCCCGTACGTCGAGGACCGCTGGGACCACGTCCGCCTCGGCGTCAACTACCGCACGCCCGCCGAGATCATGGCCGTCGCCGCCGAGACCCGCCGGGCCGCCGAACCCGGCTTCGAACCGCCCCGCTCGGTGCGCTCCACCGGCGTCGAGCCCTGGGACCGGACCGTCGACGACCCGGTGAAGGAGGCCGCCGACGCGGTCGCCGCCGAACTCCGCGAGGAGGGCCGGACCGCCGTGATCGCCCCGGCGGAGCTGCACCCCGGCCTGATCGCCGCCCTCCCCGAGGCCTCGTACGGCCCGAAGCCCGACCTCACCCGGCCGGTCGTCCTCCTCGACCCCCGGCAGGCGAAGGGCCTCGAATTCGACACGGTCCTCGTCGTCGACCCCGACGGCATCCGGGAGGGCGCCGCGCACGGGATCAACGACCTGTACGTGGCGCTCACCCGGGCCACTCAGCGGATGGGCGTCATCAGGCCGGCCGTCACGCGGGCCTGAGCCGGACCGTCGCCGTCACGCGGGCCTGAGCCAGACCGTCGCGAGCGGCGGCAGGGTCATCCGCACGCTCGCCTCGCGGCCGTGCCACGGCACCGACCCGGTCTTCACCGGGTCGGTGCCGACCACGTCCGAGCCGCCGTACCGCGCCGCGTCCGTGTTGAGGACCTCCGCCCAGGCCGCGAACGTGTCCGGGACCCCGAGCCGGTAGTCGTGCCGCACCACCGGCGAGAAGTTGCACACCGCGAGCAGCGGCGAACCGAAGCCGTCGAACCGCAGGAACGCGAAGACGTTGTCCTCGGCCGCGTCCCCCACCACCCACTGGAAACCGTCCGGGACGGTGTCCCGCTCCCAGAGCGAGGGCGTCGCCGCGTACACCGTGTTCAGGTCGCGCACGAGGTCCCGCACCCCCCGGTGGTCCGCCTCCGCCCCGTACGCCGGATCGAGCAGCCACCAGTCCGGGCCGTGGTCCGCCGACCACTCCCCGCCCTGCGCGAACTCCTGCCCCATGTAGAGCAGCTGCTTGCCCGGGTGCGCCCACATGAAGCCGAGGTAGGCGCGGTGGTTGGCCCGCTGCTGCCACCAGTCGCCCGGCATCTTCGACACGAGCGACCGCTTGCCGTGGACCACCTCGTCGTGCGAGATCGGCAGGATGTAGTTCTCGCTGTACGCGTACACCATCGAGAACGTCATCTCGTGGTGGTGGTACTTGCGGTGCACCGGATCCTTCTGCACGTACTCCAGGGAGTCGTGCATCCAGCCCATGTTCCACTTCATGCCGAAGCCCAGACCGCCGAAGCCGCCCGGACCCACCTGGTCCGTCGCCCGCGTCACCCCGTCCCAGGCGGTCGACTCCTCGGCGAAGGTGACGACGCCGGGGCAGCGGCGGTAGACGGTGGCGTTCATCTCCTGCAGGAAGCGGACCGCGTCCAGGTTCTCCCGGCCCCCGAACTCGTTCGGCACCCACTCGCCGTGCTCCCGCGAGTAGTCCAGGTAGAGCATCGACGCCACCGCGTCCACCCGCAGCCCGTCGATGTGGAACTCCTGGCACCAGTACACGGCGTTCGCGACCAGGAAGTTCCGCACCTCCTTGCGGCCGTAGTCGAACTCCAGGGTCCCCCAGTCGGGATGGTGCGAACGGCGAGGGTCCTCGTGCTCGTACAGCGGACGCCCGTCGAACTCGGCGAGCGCCCAGTCGTCCTTCGGGAAGTGCGCCGGAACCCAGTCCATCAGCACGCCGATCCCGGCCCGGTGCAGCGCGTCGACGAGGAACCTGAAGTCGTCGGGGGTGCCCATGCGGGCCGTCGGCGCGTAGAACCCGGTGACCTGGTAGCCCCAGGAGCCGCCGAAGGGATGCTCGGTGACCGGCATGAACTCCACGTGCGTGAAGCCGAGCTCACGGACGTAGGCGGGCAGCTGCTCGGCCAGCTGGCGGTAGGTGAGCCCCGGCCGCCACGACGGCAGGTGCACCTCGTAGACGGAGATCGGCGCCTCGTGCGGCGGGCGCGCCCCGCGCCGCTCCATCCACTCCGCGTCGTCCCAGGCGTAGTGCGACTCGGTGACGATCGAGGCGGTGTTCGGAGGGCACTCCGTACGGCGGGCCATCGGGTCCGCGCGGACCGTGTGCGAGCCGTCGGGGCGCGCGATGTCGTACTTGTAGACGGCGCCCTCGCCGATCCCCGGCACGAACAGCTCCCACACGCCCGTCGAACCGAGCGAACGCATCGGCAGCGCCGTGCCGTCCCAGTGCGTGAAGTCGCCCGTGACGCGGACGCCGCGCGCGTTCGGCGCCCACACGGCGAAGCGGGTGCCGGTGACGCCCTCGTGGGTCATCACGCGGGAGCCGAGCGCCGTCCACAGCTCCTCGTGCCGGCCCTCGCCGATCAGGTGCAGGTCGAGGTCGCCGAGCGCCGGCAGGAAGCGGTACGGGTCGTGGACGGGCATCTCGTCCCCGTCGTACCGGACCCGCAGCTCGTACTCCGGAACCTTCCGCAGCCGCGGGAGCAGTACCGAGAAGAGCCCGTCGCCGTCGTCGTCCATCGGGAGCCGCTTGCCCTTGGTGAGGACGGCGACCTCCTTCGCCCAGGGGCGCAGCGCCCTGATGACGACCCCGCCCTTGACCGGATGCGCGCCGAGCACCCCGTGCGGATCGTGATGCTCCCCGGCGAGCAGCCGGGCCCGGTCGCCCGGGTCGAGCACCGGGGCCTTCCGTACGGTGCTGGACGTCTTGCCTGCGGGACGGGCGGTCACGGGGGTGCCTCCTGGGGGCAGGGGAAGGGGGTACGGGAACGGAACGGTGCGTCGGTGGGGCGGGACACTCGGCCGAACGGGGCGTGTGCGGGACGCGCAGGCCGGAGGTGGTGCGGGGCACGGCCCGACTGGGCCGAACGTGTCGGGCCCGGCCGTCGCGGGCCCGACACGTCGCGGTTCATCGGGTCGCCAGGCGTTCGATCGCCGACATCGGGACCGGGAGCCAGTCCGGCCGGTGCCGGGCCTCGTACACGACCTCGTAGACCGCCTTGTCCGTCTCGTAGGCGCGGAGGAGCGCGGGGTCCTCACGCGGGTCCGCGCCCGCCACCTCCGCGTACCCCGTGCAGTACGCCGCCCGGCACCGCGACGCCCACTCCGCGTTCCACGGTCGGTGCGTGCGGGCCGCGTAGTCGAAGGAGCGGAGCATCCCGGCGACGTCGCGGACGGTCGGCTGCGGGCTGCGCCGTTCGTCCAGCGGCTTCGCCGGTTCGCCCTCGAAGTCGATGACGGCCCAGCCGCCGTCGGAGCCGCGCAGGGTCTGCCCGAGGTGCAGGTCCCCGTGGATGCGCTGCACCGCGGCCCCGCCGCTCGCCGCGGCGAAGACGGCCCGCAGGGCCGGCACGTGCGGCAGGAGCGCGGGGACGGCCTGCGCCGCCGCGTGCAGCCGGCGGTCCATCGCGGCCGCGAGCTGCTCGGTCTCGGAGCGGGCCAGGCGCCGGGTGGGGAGGGCCTGTGCCAGCGCCAGGTGCACCTCCGCCGTCGCCCGGCCGAGGGCCCGCGCCTCCGTCGTGAACTCCCGCCCGTCCGCCAGCGCGTCGAGGGCGAGCCGCCAGCCGTCCCGGGAGTCCCGCAGGTAGGGCTGGAGGACGCCGAGGGTGGAGGCCCCCGACTCGTACCAGGCGACCGGGGCCGGGACCCGGGCGCAGCCGGCCCGGCTCAGGGCGAGCGGCAGCTCCAGGTCCGGGTTGGCTCCCGGGCTGACCCTCCGGAAGATCTTCAGGATGAACGAATCCCCGTAGACGAGGGACGAGTTGGACTGTTCCGCGTCCAGCATGCGGGGGGCCAGGGCCGGCGGGAGGGCCGTCGTGGCGTGGAAGCGCAGCGGGCCCGTCCGGCCCGGGGTGCGCAGCCGTTCGTACAGGAGCCCCGCCAGGCGCGGATCGCGCAGGCCCTCGTACACCGCGCGTCCGGCGAGCGGGCCCTGCCGGATCCGCCCGATCAGGGCGGGGGCGAGGCGGGGCGGGAGCTGGGTCCGTACGCCCAGGAGCAGTTGGTAGCAGTCGGCGGGCGTTCCGGCCGGGCGGCCCGGCTGTTCGACCCGTACGAGCAGATGGACGAGACCGGGTCCCGCGCCGTCCAGGGGCAGCAGCTCGGTGGCCGCGTCCAGCGTGAATCCGGTGACCCGGCGGCCCTTGCCCGCGAACCAGCGCTGCCGTGGCAGCCATTCGTGGAGCAGGGGGGCGAGGGACGGAAGGAGGGCGTCCGGGGCCCGGGTGGTGGATGCGGTCTCCGGCATGGCATCGCGTCCTTTCCCCGGGGCGCGCAAGTGGCTTTCGTATGCGTTCAAATGCGCAGAGTGTCCCGGATGGCGGCTGTGACTGTCCGGATGTGCGGGACGTGTCGGAAAGGGAAGATCCGTACGGGCCCGGAAGAAGGCCCGGATGGACCTGAATCGTGGCGTGGATCGTGTGTGGTTCACAGTGCCCAGGGTGGGGCGGGGGAAACCGCCCCACCCGGGACGAAAACCGAACTGGGTGTCGCTCAGGCCTTCTTGAGACGGAACCAGTAGAAGCCGTGTCCCGCAAGGGTCAGGAGGTAGGGCAGCTGACCGATGGCCGGGAACTTCACGCCGCCGATCAGCTCCACGGGCCGGGTGCCGTCGAAGCGCCGCAGGTCGAGCTCGGTGGGCTGGGCGTGCCGCGAGAAGTTGTTCACGCAGAGGACCAGGTCGTCGCCGTCTTCCCGGAGGAAGGCGAGCACCGCCGGGTTGGACGCCGGGAGTTCCGTGTACGTCCCCGTCCCGAAGGCGCGGTTCTGCTTCCGGATCTCGATCATCCGCTTCGTCCAGTGCAGGAGCGAGGACGGAGAGGCCATGCCCGCCTCGACGTTCGTCACCTGGTAGCCGTGGACCGGGTCCATGATGGCCGGCAGGTAGAGCCGTCCCGGGTCGCAGGAGGAGAAGCCCGCGTTCCGGTCGGGGGTCCACTGCATCGGGGTCCGCACCCCGTCCCGGTCACCGAGCCAGATGTTGTCGCCCATGCCGATCTCGTCGCCGTAGTACAGCACCGGCGAGCCGGGCAGCGAGAAGAGCAGCGCGGTGAACAGCTCCATCTGCTTGCGGTCGTTGTCGAGGAGCGGGGCGAGCCGCCGCCGGATGCCGATGTTGGCCCGCATGCGCGGGTCCTTGGCGTATTCGGCGTACATGTAGTCGCGCTCTTCGTCCGTGACCATCTCGAGGGTGAGCTCGTCGTGGTTGCGCAGGAAGATGCCCCACTGGCAGCCGGAGGGGATCTCCGGGGTCTTCGCCAGGATCTCGGAGACCGGGTGGCGGGACTCGCGGCGCACGGCCATGAAGATGCGCGGCATGACCGGGAAGTGGAAGGCCATGTGGCACTCGTCGCCGCCCGAGCGGAAGTCGCCGAAGTAGTCGACGACGTCCTCCGGCCACTGGTTGGCCTCGGCGAGCAGCACCGTGTCCGGGTAGTGGTCGTCGATCTCCTTGCGGACCCGCTTGAGGAAGGCGTGGGTGGCGGGGAGGTTCTCGCAGTTGGTGCCCTCCTGCTGGTACAGGTACGGCACCGCGTCGAGCCGGAAGCCGTCGATGCCCAGGTCCAGCCAGAACTTCAGCGCGGAGAGGATCTCCTCCTGCACGGCCGGGTTCTCGTAGTTGAGGTCCGGCTGGTGCGAGAAGAAGCGGTGCCAGTAGTACTGCTTGCGGACCGGGTCGAAGGTCCAGTTCGAGGACTCGGTGTCGACGAAGATGATCCGGGCGTCCGCGTACTGCTTGTCGTCGTCCGCCCAGACGTAGTAGTCGCCGTAGGGGCCGTCCGGGTCGCGCCGCGACTCCTGGAACCACGGGTGCTGGTCGCTGGTGTGGTTCATGACGAAGTCGATGACCACGCGCATGCCGCGCTGGTGGGCCGCGTCGACGAACTCCACGAAGTCGGCGAGGTCGCCGAACTCGGGGAGCACCGAGGTGTAGTCGGCGACGTCGTAGCCGCCGTCCCGCAGCGGGGACTTGAAGAACGGCGGCAGCCAGAGGCAGTCGACGCCCAGCCACTGGAGGTAGTCCAGCTTGGACGTGATGCCCTTCAGGTCGCCGACGCCGTCGCCGTTGCTGTCCTGGAAGGAGCGGACGAGGACCTCGTAGAACACCGCTCGCTTGAACCAGTCGGGATCGCGGTCCTTGGCGGGGGTGTCCTCGAAGGTGTCGGGGACGGGCTCGTTGACAGTCGTCATGAGGTGGGTGACCCTCCGGTCTGCGGGGACGGTCGCAGGGCGAGTACGTGCGCGGGCGTGACGCCCGGTTCCAGGCGCACGTAAGCGGCCCTGCCCCAGTGATAGGTGTCGCCGGTGAGCTCGTCGCGCACCGGCACGGTCTCGTGCCAGTCGAGGCCGAGTTCCGGCATGTTCAACGAGAGTGAAGCCTCCTGGGTGTGGTGCGGGTCGAGGTTGACGACCACCAGAACGATGTTCGAACCCGAACGCTTCGAGTACGCGATCACCTGCGGGTTGTCGGTGTCGTGGAAGGTCAGGTTCCGCAGTCGGCGGAGGGCCGGGTGACGGCGCCTGATCCGGTTCAGGGACGTGATCAGCGGGGTGATCGTCGTCCCGGCGCGCTCCGCCGACTCCCAGTCACGGGGCCTCAGTTCGTACTTCTCCGAGTCGAGGTACTCCTCGCTGCCCTCCCGCAGCGGGGTGTTCTCGCACAGCTCGTACCCGGCGTACATGCCCCAGGACGGCGACAGCGTCGCCGCGAGCACCGCCCGCGCCTCGAACGCGGGCCGGCCGCCCTCCTGGAGGTAGGCGTGCAGGATGTCGGGGGTGTTCACGAAGAAGTTCGGCCGCATCTGCGCGGCCGTCTCCCCGGACAGCTCGGTGAGGTACTCCGTCAGCTCCTCCTTGGTGTTGCGCCAGGTGAAGTACGTGTACGACTGCTGGAAACCGATCGCGCCGAGCGTCCGCATCATCGCCGGCCGGGTGAACGCCTCCGCCAGGAAGATCACGTCCGGGTCCGCCCCGTTGATCTCGCCGATCACCCGCTCCCAGAACACCACCGGCTTGGTGTGCGGGTTGTCCACGCGGAAGATCCGCACCCCGTGGTCCATCCAGTGCCGCAGGATCCGCACGGTCTCCGCGACGATCCCGTCCATGTCCTTGTCGAACGCGATCGGGTAGATGTCCTGGTACTTCTTCGGCGGGTTCTCCGCGTACGCGATCGAGCCGTCCGGCCGGTGGTGGAACCACTCCGGGTGCTTCTCCACCCACGGGTGGTCGGGGGAGCACTGGAGCGCGAAGTCGAGCGCGATCTCCAGGCGCAGCTCCCGGGCCTTCGCCACGAACGCGTCGAAGTCCTCGAAGGTCCCCAGGTCTGGGTGGAGCGCGTCGTGCCCGCCCTCCGGAGAGCCGATCGCCCACGGCACGCCGACGTCGCTCGGGGATGCCGACAGGGAGTTGTTGGGGCCCTTGCGGTGGGTCTCGCCGATCGGGTGCACCGGCGGCAGGTAGACGACGTCGAAGCCCATCGCGGCGATCGCCGGGAGCCGTTCGGCGGCGGTGCGGAAGTTCCCCGGGACCGTACGCCCCTTCACCTTCCGCACCCCCTCCGAGCGCGGGAAGAACTCGTACCAGGAGCCGAACAGGGCCCGCTCGCGCTCCACCTGGAGCGGCAACGCGGGGGAGGCGGAGAGGAGTTCGCGCAGCGGGTGGCGGTCAAGGGCGTCGACCACCCGCGGGGCGAGCGCGGCGGCGAGCCGCACGGCCGCCGGACGCGACACGTCGCGCAGCACGTCCGCCGCCGCGAGCACGGCCTCCCGGCCGCCGCCCTTCTTCGGGACGCCCTTCGCGGCCCGCTCGTGCAGCTCGGCGCCCTCGGCGAGGACCAGTTCGGAGTCGATCCCGGCCGGGATCTTGATCCTCGCCGTGTGGCGCCAGGTGGCCACCGGGTCGCTCCAGGCCTCCACGGTGTACGTCCAGAGGCCCTCGGCGTCCGGGGTGACCTCGGCACCCCACCGGTCGGTGCCCGGGGCCAGTTCGCGCATCGGGGTCCAGGGGCCCGGCCGGCCCGACGGGCCGCGCAGCACGACATTGGCGGCGACCGCGTCGTGGCCCTCGCGGAAGACGGTCGCCGTCACCTCGAAGGTCTCTCCGGCCACCGCCTTCGCGGGGCGCCGGCCGCAGTCGACCAGTGGGCGGACGTCCAGTACGGGAATGCGTCCCATGAGCGGATTCACAGCATCACCTGACGGGTTACGGGGGTGCGGGTGGTGGTGCGCTCTTTCTAGCTCCGTCGACGGCCGGCGGGTTGCGGGCATGACGGCTCCTGTCCGCGTTCACTCGAATGGCGGGTCCACAGGGATGAACAAGGGGAAACGGAGGCTCGGAGGAGACGGGTTCGGGGGTTGTACCGGAGGAGCCTTCCACGCTCCTCGGGCGGGCAATCCGGCGCTTTGTTAACTACTCGGGCGTAGTCGCGTCGGCAAGCGCACGACCCGGACAAGAAAAGAGCCCCGCCTTTGTGGGGCGGGGCTCGACCGGCGTTCCGGTTCAGGCGCGCGGCGAGGCGTCCGGGGCCTCCGCGTCCGACGACCACACCTGCCAGGGCTGGCGGGCCACCCACTCCTCCACCGGGGCCGGTTCCAGGCCGAGGACCTCCGACGACACGCCGTCGTCGTCCGTCATCAGGAGCGGGTCGGCGCCGCTCGCCATGTAGTGGTAGATCCCCGCGACCCCGGCCGCCGTCTCCGGGCCGAGCAGCTGCGCCAGGCCCTGCTCGAACACGGCCGGATCCAGCTCCTCGTACCGCACCGCCCGGCCGAGGCCCCGCCCGAAGGCCTCGGCGAGCTCACGGCCCGTCAGGGCGCGCTCGCCGCCGATGTCGAAGGTCCGGCCCTCCAGGCCCTCCCGGGTGAGCGCCGCGAGCGCCGCCTCCGCGAGGCCCCGGTGCGACAGCCACGCCGTCCGCGCCGACTCCGGCAGGGGGTAGGCGAGGACGCCCTCGTCGACCAGGGCGGGCCCGTTCCACGGCGAGAACAGGTTGTCCAGGTACACCGGCGGCCTGACCACCACGAGCGGCACCCCGCTGTCCCGCAGGACCCGCTCCGCGAGCCGCCGCGTCTCGAAGGCGGCGACGTCCGTGGGCCCCAGCGGGAGCCGGGTGTTGGCGTTGAACACGAGCCGTTCCGTGCCCGCCGCGAGCGCGGCCTCCGCGATGTTCCGCGCGTACGCCTCCACCCGCGCCTCGTCGTACACGAGCGGCATCGTGACGAACGCGTGCGTGGTCCCCGAGAACAGTCGCCGGACGTCCCCCGGAACCCCCAGGTCCCCGGCGAGGAAGAAGGCCCCCGGCAGCGGCGGCCGGTCCGCCTCCGGCCGCCGGGTCAGGGCCCGCACCCGGTGGTGCCGCTCGGCGAGGAGGCGGGCCACCGCACCGCCCTGGAAACCGGTCGCGCCCACGACCGCCACCCGCATCGGAATCTCACTGTCCATGTGTGTCCAAGGCCCTTCGATAGGCTGTCGTCGCTGTCGTGTCGGCGTCCCTCCAGGCTCCCCGCGACGGCTTCGGCCGTTCAATTAACAAACCGGGGCGGAAGTTGAAGGATCGTCCATGGAAACCGTGGGAACCGACCGTCACGACCAGCGCGACCCCCTCGATCCGCCCGGCGACGGCGAGCACGAGGACCTGCTGAGCGAGCTCCTCAAACCCCTCCGGCTCACCGGCGTCTTCGACAGCCGCTGGCACGTCCGCGCCCCCTGGGCCATCGAGGGCGACGCCGAACGCAGCTGCGCCGTCCTCCACTACGTCGTCGAGGGCGGCTGCTGGATCACCGCCGCCGACGAGGCCCCCGTCGAACTCCACGCCGGCGACCTCGTCGTCTTCCCCACCGGCGCTGCGCACCGCCTCTCCGACCGGCCCGAACGCCAGGGCGTCCCGCTCAAGGCCGTCCTGCCCGAACGGCAGCCCGGCACCTCCGGCGAGATCGTCATCGAGGGCAGCGGACCCGAGAGCCGCCTCCTGTGCGCCGGGCTCCACTACGACGCCAGTGCCGCCACCGGCCTCTACACCTCCCTGCCCTGGGCCCTCGTCCTCGACGGCCACCAGGTCGACCGCGAACCGCTGCTCCGCGACACCCTCCGGCTGCTCGCCGCCCCCGACCGACCCGTCGGCCCCGGCGACCGGCTCATCACCCTGCGCGCCTTCGAGATGGCGCTCGTCCTCGCGCTCCGCCCGCTGCTCCGCGAGCTCGCCGGCAATCCGGCCTCGCTGCCGCTGCTCCGCCACCCCGGGATCAGCCGGGCGGTCGTCATGATGGCGACCCGGTTCGCCGAGCCGTGGACCATCGACTCCGTCGCCCGGGAGGTGGGCATGTCCCGCTCCGCCTTCACCGCCGCCTTCCGCGAACTCGTCGGCGAATCCCCGGCCCGGTACCTCGCCGCCCGCCGCATGCAGGAGGCCGGCCGGCTGCTCACCGAGACCTCGCTGCCGCAGTCGGCCCTGCCCGAACGCGTCGGCTACCGCAGCGCCGTCGGCTTCCACCTCGCGTTCCGGAAGTGGTTCGGGGTGACCCCCGGCGAGTACCGGGCGGGCGAGGCCAGAGCCGCCTGATCCGCCCGACCTGACATCTTCGGGAGCCCCTGGACGGTTCTTAAGGACCCCTGGACGGACGTTCATTGTCCGTCCGGGGCACCCCCGGACAGGCTCGGGACCGGCAAGAGCCGTGGCACCCGAGGAGAGGCGACACACCGGTGACGAGGTCCGGGCAGGAGTATCTGGAGGGACTGCGCGACGGGCGCGAGATCTGGCTCGACGGGGAGCGGGTCAAGGACGTCACCGCCCACCCCGCCTTCCGGGCCACCGCGGCCTCCTTCGCAGGCCTGTACGACCTCGCCGACGACCCCGTGCACCGCCCCGTCCTCGTCCAGGGCGGGGTGCGCCGCGCCGGTGCGGTGCCCCGCTCGTACGAGGACCTCGTCGCCCGCCGCCGCGCCTTCCGCACCACGGCGCGGGCGAGCTACGGCTTCCTCGGCCGCACCCCCGACTACATGGCCGCCGGGGCGGCCGGGTTCGCCGCCGCGCCCGCCGTCTTCACCGGCGACGCCTTCGACGGCGCCGGGCACGCCCTCGCCTTCCACCGGCGGCTCGCCGAGGGCGACCTGCACACCGCGTTCACCCTCACCAACCCGCCGTCCGGCCGCGGCGAGGACGACCTCGCCCTGCGGGTCGTCGCCGAACGCGACGGCGGGATCGTCGTCCGCGGCGCCAAGACCATCGGCACCGGCGCGGTCTTCGCCGACGAGCTCCTCGTCGGCACCATCGAGCCGCTCGCCGCCGACGACACCGAGCACGCCGTCACCTTCTCCGTACGGCTCGACGCCCCCGGCCTCAGGCTGATCTCCCGCACCTCCTACGAGGAGCGCTCCCGGTCCGTCTTCGACCAGCCGCTCTCCTCCCGGTACGACGAGAACGACGCGCTGCTCGTCTGCGAGGACGTCTTCGTGCCCTGGGAACGCGTCCTCACCTACCGGGACCCGGCCACCACCGGCGCGATCTGGTGGCAGACCCCCGCCTACCTCAACTTCGTCCACCAGTCCGCCACCCGCTTCTGGACCAAGCTGGAGTTCCTCACCGGCCTCGCGATCCTGATCACCCGCTCGAACGGCACCGAGGACCTGCCGCCCGTCACCCAGGCGATCGGCCGGCTCCTCGGCATGGTCGCCCAGGCCAAGGCCTTCGTCCTCGCCGCCGAGGCCTCGTACGAGGAGGTCGACGGCGGGCGCGGCGGCGTCCGCCCCGGGCAGGAGATCTCCTTCGCCCAGCGGATCATGGCCGGCGAGCTGTACCCGCGCGCCGTCCAGGACGTCAAGCTCCTCGCCGGCGGCGCCCTCGTCCAGCTCCCCGCGAGCGGCCGCGACCTGCTCCACCCCGAACTCGGGCCGCTGGTCCGCCGCTACTTCGCGACGCCGGGACACCCCGCCGAGGACCGCGTCAAGCTCCTCAAACTCGCCTGGGACGCACTCGGTTCGGAGTTCGCCGGCCGCCACGAGCAGTACGAGCGCTTCTACCACGGCGCCCCGCACGTCTACCTGACCATGCAGACCCGGGCCGGCGCGGCGGGGGAGTGCGAGAGCCTCGCGCAGGCCTGCCTCGACGGCTACGGCCTGGGGACGACCCGGTGACGCCCCCCGGACGCGGGGCGCTCGCCCTCCTCGCCTCCACGCAGCTGCTGCTGATCATGGACACCGCGATCGTCAACGTCGCACTGCCCTCCGTCGGCGAGGACCTCGGCTCCGGCTCCACCGGCCTGTCCTGGGTCGCCAACGCCTACCTCATCGCCTTCGGCGGACTGCTCCTCCTCGGCGGACGCGTCGCCGACCTCCTCGGCCACCGGCGGGTCTTCCTCGGCGGCCTCGGCCTGCTCGCCGTCGCCTCCGCCGCCGGTGGTCTCGCCCCCGGCGCCGACCTCCTCGTCGCGGCCCGCGCCGTCCAGGGCGTCGGCGCCGCCCTCGCCGCGGCCGCCGCCTTCGCCCTGCTGCTCCTGCTCTTCCCCGACGGCCCCGCCCGGCACAAGGCCCTCGGCGTCTTCGCCGCCATGGGCGGCCTCGGCGGAGTCCTCGGCACGGTCCTCGGCGGCGTCCTCACCGACCTCCTCGGCTGGCGCGCCACGTTCTGGCTGAACGTGCTCCTCGCCGCCGTCCTCGCGGCCCTGGCCGTCCGGATCCTCGCCCCCCGTTCGGGGGCGGTCCTCCGCGGCGGCTTCGACCTCGCCGGGGCGCTCACCGCCACCGCCGGCCTCGGCCTCGTCGCCTACGCCCTCGTCGGCGGCTCCGAGGCGGGATGGCTCTCCGCCCGCACCCTCGGCGCCGGGGGAGCCGGTCTGGCGCTGCTGCTCGCCTTCGCCGCGGTCGAGACCCGGGCCGCCGCCCCGCTGGTGCCGCCCTCCGTCCTCGCCCGGCCCGCGCTCCGCCTCGCCAACGTCCTCGCCGCGCTCGCCCAGACCACGCTGTTCCCGATGTTCTTCCTGGTCAGCCTGTATCTGCAGAGCGTCCTCGGGTACGCGCCCCTGGGCGGCGGCCTCGGGCTGCTCCCGCTGTCCCTCGTCGTCGTCGCGGTCGCTCCGCAGACCGGCCGGATCATCTTCCGGATCGGCCTGCACCGGGCCATGACCCTCGGCTTCGTCCTGCTGTGCGCCGGGACCGCGTGGCTGGCCCTCGCGCTCACCCCGGACGGTACTTATCCGAGCACCGTCCTCGCCCCCAGCCTCCTCCTCGGCGCCGCCCTGCCGCTGGTCATGGTCACCACCAACGTGGCCGCCACCGCCGACGCCGCGCCCGAGGAGACCGGACTCGCCTCCGGACTCGTCAACACCAGCCAGCAGTTCGGCTCCGTCCTCGGCCTCGCCGTCCTGGTCGCCGTCGCCACCACCCGTACGGGAGACACCGGCCGTGCGGGAGACACCGGCCGCACCGGGGCCGTCGACGCGACCCGGGCCGCCGCCGAGACCGCCGGCTTCCGCGCCGCCCTGCTCACCGGCGCCGCCCTCGCCGCGCTCGCCGCCCTGCTCTCCGTACGCCCGCGCGTACGGGAGCGGGTGCCCGAGCCGCACTGACCGCACATCCCTCCGGAAGTAAGGAGCGCTGCCTTGTTCGGCGACCCGCGTCACATGACCGAGGACATACGTGCCGCCGACCCGCTGGGCGCCGACGCCCTGCTCGCCGCGGTGCCCGGGATGAACGCGCGGGCCGACGCGGCCGCGCTGACCGTGGCCCTGCGCGCCCTGGTGCCCGACCTGGAGGAGGTCGCCGGGTGGAGCGTCGGCGGCGCGCTCGCGGCCATGCGGGACCTCGGCATCCTGCTCGGCTCCCTCAAACGGCACGGCGTGCAACCCCTTGCCGCCGTCCCCGAGGCCCTGCCGGTCCTCGAACTCCTCGGCCGCCGCACCGACATGATCCCCCGGGACACCGTCCACCACTACACGAGCTGGAACCCGACGGGCCCCCGCCGCCGCACCTACACCGGCCACCCCACCGAGGCCCGCCTCCAGGACGCGGTGCGGATGGTCTTCCCGGGACTCGTCGCCGCCCTCGAGGACTGCGCCCGGCTCGCCCGCCTCGAACCGTACGACCCCGGATTCCCGGCCGCCCTCGACCGCATCGCCGGCCACGTACGGGCCATGGTCGAGTCCATCGACCTCACCGTCGCCCAGGTCCCGCCCGAGTACTTCGCGCTCACCCTCCGCCCCTACTTCGAGGAGGTCGAGATCGCCGGCCGCGACTACCTCGGCCCGGCCGCCGCACAGGTCCCGCTCTGGCTGGTCGACCTGACGCTGTGGCAGTGCGACCGCTCCGACGCCGCGTACGACGCCTTCCTCGCCGAGTCCCTGCCGTACGCCCTGCCGTCCTGGCGCACCTTCCACGCCCGGCACCGGGGCGGGATCTCCGCCGTCAGCAAACTGTCGGCGGCCGTCAGCTGGGAGGGCGCCGACCGGCTCCCGTCCGCGCTCACCGCCTCGGCGGAGGCACTCGGCCGCGTCCTGCGGATCCTGAAGACCTTCCGGGCCCGGCACCTCGGCATCGCCCGCAAGGCGTACAGCGACGACATACGCCTGTACGAGGAGGGCAGCGGCGGGGCCCCCGTCGCGCTGCTGCGCTCGATCCTGGACCTGACCAGGGAGAACGAGACCATGGTGCGCCGCGCGGCCGGGCACCACCGCCCCACCGCGGCGCCCGTCGGCCCGCCGGCCGCGTGAAGGAGCTTTCATGTCCCCCCACATCCCGACGTACCCCGGCCACAGCCCCCACATCCTGATCGCCGGCGGCGGCGTCGCCGGTCTCACCGCCGCCCTCGCCCTGCACGCCGCCGGATTCGAGCGGGTGACCGTCGTCGAGGCCGCGCCCGCCATCCGCCCCGTCGGCGCCGGACTCAACCTGATGCCGAACGCCGTCCGCGAACTCGACGCCCTCGGCCTCCTCGACGCCCTGGAGGCGGGCGCCCTGCGCACCCGCGAACTGCGCTACTACCACCGCTCGGGCGGCCTGATATCCCGGGAGCCGCGCGGCCTCGGCGCCGGCTACCGCTGGCCCCAGCTGTCCGTCCACCGCGGCCACCTCCAGCAGGTCCTGGCCGGCGCCGTCCGCGCCCGGCTCGGCACCGCCGCCCTGGTCACGGGCGTCCGGGTGACCGGCGTCGAACTCCTCCCCGGCGGGCGGCCCCGGCTCCGCCTGGAGCACCGCGAAGGACCCGTCAAGGGCCGGGCCTCCCTCGAACCGGACGTCCTCGTCGGCGCCGACGGCATCCGCTCCGCCGTCCGCGCGGCGCTCAACCCGGCGGAGGGCGGGCCCGCGTGGAACGGGATGCTGGTGTGGCGGGGGGTGTCCCGGATGCCCGCGCGGGCCGTGGGCTCCTTCATGTTCATCGCGGGCGACGACCGGCAGAAGGCCGTCGTCTACCCGATGGGCCGGCCCACGGGACCGGCCAGGGAGGTCCTCGTGAACTGGGCCCTCGCCCGCCCCGCCGACACCCCGGCCGCCGCCGGCGAGGACCGCCTGCGCGGCGACTGGAACCGTGCGGTCCCCGTCGACACCTTCCTCCCGTACTACGAGGGCTGGGAGTTCGGCGGCGTCAGCGTCCCCGCCGTCCTGCGCGCAGCCGACACCGCCCACCTCTACCCGATGGTCGACCGCGAACCCCTCGACCGGTGGACCCACGGCCGCACCACCCTCATCGGCGACGCCGCCCACGCCATGTACCCCATCGGCTCCAACGGGGCGACCCAGTCGATCGTCGACGCCCGCGCCCTCGCCCACGCCCTCGCCCTCCATCCCGACCCCGCCGAGGGCCTCGCCGCGTACGAACGGGAGCGCCGTCCCGCCATGACCGCGCTCCAGCACGCCAACCGGCAGCTCGGCCCCGAGGTCGTCATCAACCTCGCCCACGCGCGCGCCCCGCACGGCTTCACCGACATCCACGCGGTCATCCCCGCCGAGGAACTCACCGCCATCGCCGCCCGGTACGCCGCCACCGGCTCCTTCGACCCGGCCACCGTGAACCAGGGCTCCCCGTACGAGACCGTCGTGCCCACCTCCTGAGGCCTGTACCGTCGGAGCGGCACGCCGGGCACACAGCGTGGTGCGCCCGCTCCGCTCCGTACTCGCCTGCGAAGGTGGACAACGTGAAGGCAATCCGTCGATTCACCGTGCGTCCCGTCCTCCCCGACACCCTTCGACCCCTCGCCGACCTCGCGCACAACCTGCGCTGGTCCTGGCACGAGCCCACCCGGGCGC
>NZ_MWIG01001110.1:0-990 GCF_002156145.1 Streptomyces sp. NRRL B-24572
GGTCGTGCCGTCGGGGGCGGTCACGCGGACGTCCTCGACCGGGGCGCCCGCCGGGGTGCCGACGGGCGTCTGCCCCTCGGTGTACGGAGACGCGAGGGGGGAGTGGGGGTACGCCGGGGGCGCGCCGAGCGGGCCGCGCCCCACGTGGCCGTCGGTCAGCAGGGCGTCGTGGCCGCGCGTGGCCCCGGGCAGGTACGTCCGCAGACCCCCGCCGCCGCGCAGCACCGGCAGCGACTGGTCCGCCGCGCGCAGCCGGGTCGCGACGGCCGTCCGCCGCTCGCTCTGGTAGCTGTCGAGCAGCCGCTCCGAGCCGCCGTGGTGCCAGGCGTGGGCGAGCTTCCACGCGAGGTTGTCCACGTCCCGCAGCCCCTCGTCGAGGCCCTGGGTGCCGACCGCGCCGAGCAGGTGCGCCGCGTCCCCGGCGAGCAGGACCCGGTCCACCCGCCAGCGGCGGGCGAGCCGGTGGTGCACGGTGTGGACGCCGGTGTCGATCAGCTCGTACGGGGGCGTCACGCCCTCGCACCAGCCGGCCAGGGTCTCGCGGATCCGGGCGACCAGCGCGTCCGGGGTGACCAGGTCGCCGCGGGGCGGCAGCAGCCAGTCGATCCGCCACACCCCGTCGGGCAGCGGGCGCGCGGTGATCTCCTCGGCCGCGCCGCGCCACGGGGGCTGACGGTGCAGCAGGGCCTCGCCGGGCCAGGGGAGTTCGGTGCGCAGCGCGGCGACGGCGTGCCGCTCCACCGCCGTGCGGCCGGGGAAGCGGATCCCGAGCAGCTTGCGCACGGTCGAACGGGCCCCGTCGCAGCCGACGAGATGGCTGCCGCGCCACCAGGTGCCCGCCGGGCCCCGGGTGTGGGCGACGATCCCGTCCCGGTCCTGCTCGATGGTGTCGAGCCGGGACTCGGTGACGAGCCGGATCAGCTTCTGCCGGGAGATGGCGTCGCGCAGTCCGCGGGCCAGGGCGTGCTGGGGGATGTGCAGCGGGGAGGC
>NZ_MWIG01001111.1:0-2197 GCF_002156145.1 Streptomyces sp. NRRL B-24572
GACCCGGTCACACGCCCGCGCTGAGCCTCGACGCGGGCGTGTGACCGGGTCTCCCGCTACGGGCGGAAGCGCAGGACCTGCGGGTCGTGGTCGCTGTTCTGGTCCGCGAACTCCGCGTTGATGTGCACGGAGTCGTACTCGAAGTGGTGGACGCCCGGGCTGGTCAGGATCTGGTCGAGGACCTGGCTGTTGCCCTGGTACACGTACGAGTAGCGCTCGCTCTCCGGCAGCGACGTGATGGCCGGGTACAGCGCGCCGCCGTCGGTCATCGCCTCCGTCGTCCCGGAGAACTCGAAGTCGTTCATGTCGCCGACGACGAGCACGTCCGCCTGCTTGTCGACGGCCTCGATCTCCTTGACGAAGGCGTTGACGGCCTGCGCCTGGAGCAGCCGCTTGGCCTCGGAGGAACGGTTCGGCGGCTGGTGGTGCGAGACGATCGACTCGTCGCCGCCCTTCGAGGTGAGGTGGTTGGCGATCACGAAGACCGTGCGGCCGCGGAAGACGAACTCGCCCGCGAGCGGCTTGCGGCTGGCCTCCCAGGCGGTGTTCGCCGGGTCGATGCGGCCGGGGGAGAGGGTCAGCGCGGCACGGCCCTTGGTGCCCGTCACGGCGGTGGCGGTGGTCGCGTCGCCGCCCGCGCGGTCCGTGAAGGAGACCCGCTCGGGGTTGAAGAGGAAGACCTGACGGATGTTGCCGCCGGGCTCGCCGCCGTCCTTGCCGTTCTGCGGGTCGATCGAGCGCCACTCGTACGCGGGACCGCCGGCCGCCACGATCGCGTCGGTGAACTTCTTCACCGTCACGTCGGCGGCGACCGTGCCGTCGTTCTTGGCGCCGTTGTTGTCCTGGATCTCCTCCAGGGCGACGATGTCGGGCGAGGCGAGGTTCTCGACGACCGCCTTGGCGAGCGCGTCGAACTTCTCCTGGGGGTCGGTCGGGTCGAGGTTCTCGACGTTGTACGTCGCCACGGCCAGCTCGTTCTTGTGCTGCTTGTCCGTGGTCTCGCGCTCCAGGCCGTTGTCCTCCAGCGTGCCCAGGGTGCGCGCGGTCAGCGTGTAGCCGCCGAACTGGTTGAAGTCGAGCGGGCCCTCGGTGGTGCCGGTCAGCCGGTCGCCCACGTTCGCCTTGGGGAAGGGCTGCTGGGCCAGCGGGGTCAGCGACTGGATCTGGAGCCGGCCGGTGTTCTGGGACTCGTACGAGCCGTAGACCGTGCCGCCGCGCTCGTTGTCGTTCTCCCAGGGCTTCACCGTCACCCAGAGCTCCGCGTACGGGTCGGTGGCGCCGACCACCCGCGAGGAGTCGATCCGGACGTTGGTGCCCTCCAGGGACTCGTAGTAGTCCAGGGCGTACGTCTCGGGGCCGAGCGTCAGGCCGTTGATCGAGCCGCCCGCGGCCGGGTCGCCCTCGGGGGCGTACTCGTCCGGCACCGACCAGGCGGAGATGGTCACGGGGGCCGGGACCGGGTTGCCCTTCGAGAGGACGGTGATGACGGGCTTGGAGATCTGGGTCAGGGACTGGTTGCCCGAGTTCAGGCCGCCGGGGACGTACTCGGTGACCGTGCCGTTCAGGCTGATCGCGTCGCCGACGGCGACGGTCGGGACGGAGCTGGTGAAGACGAAGATGCCCTCGCTGGTGGCCGGGTTGTCGTCGGCGTTCGGATCCTGGATCCAGAATCCACGCGAGCCGTACGTACGGACGCCGGTGACGATGCCCGTGACGCCGGTGACCTGCTTGCCGACGAGGGGGGAGACGCGCGTCGTGCCCTGGATGTCGTGGATGCGGACGCCGGCGGCGGTGGTCTCCGCGGCGGCGCTCTCCGTGGCGGCGATCTCCGCGGCGGCACTCGACGGACCCGCGAGCAGACCGGCGGCGAGGGCGGAGGCGACGACGGCGGAGACCGCGGCGAATCTCGGTATGGACGAAGACATCAGAGGCTCCGAGGGTGCTTGGAGGATCGGCAGAGGAATCTACGCGCGTCAATCTCTTGTGAGAGCAGTCCACTTGTCAAGAGTCGACGGGTGTACGAAGGCTGACGGATCCGTGAACCGGCGGACGGGCCCCCGGATGCGTCTACCCTGAGGACCGCTCTCCGAGCCCCTTTCACCTTCACACCCGCACGCGCCGAGGAGACCCCCCAGATGTCAGAGCACCCCACCCTTCCCCCCGTTCGGCTGCGTGCGCACGCGGAGCTGGCGCGGGA
>NZ_MWIG01001112.1:0-2441 GCF_002156145.1 Streptomyces sp. NRRL B-24572
GGAGGACGAGCGGGGCCGGCGACGGATGCCCGATCCGGTGCGCAACGCCGCCGTGCGAGCCGTGATGATCACGTCGGTGACACTCATCCAGGCCGTGGTGGCCTTCTACTGTTCGGTCGCGGGCGCGTGGCTGGCGTTTCCGATGACCGTCACCGCGGTGGCCTCGACCGTCGTGGCGACCTGGAGCGTCCTCGACGTCTGGATCACCCGTCAGGTGTGGCGTCAGCGCAACGGCGTGGTGTCGGAGCCGAGCAGCACGGCGCGCCCGCCGATCCGGGCGCGGCGCGACGAGGGCCGGGCGGAGACGACGCCGCTGTCCGAAGCGGCCTGAGCACCGACGCCGAGTGGCCCGGCCNNGGCCGGGCCACTCGGCGTCGTGCGACGCACTCCTACGGGGTGTCCGGCTCGTCGGACTGGTGGCGGCGGAACATCCGCGTCGCCGTGATCTCGCCGTGGATCGCCTCGCCCTCCCCGCCGGGCTGCGGCAGCCCGGGCCGCAGGTGCTCCTCCACGCTGATGTACTTCAGTCCGGCCCGCAGGTCCGCGTCGTTGCGCAGCCGGATCACCAGCGGGAACTCGGCGAGCGCGGTCGTGTCGAACAGGCCCGTCGTGTAGAGGAGCTGGACGCCCAGCGCGTCCGACACGGCCCGCTGGAGCTCCAGGAGGTACGTGGCGTTGGCGCGGCCGATCGGGTTGTCGAGGAACAGCGTGCCCGCGTGCCGGTGCTTGTCGCGGCCCCGGTCGTTGGAGCGGAGCGCCGCCATCGTGCAGTACAGGGCGATGGCCGCGGTGAGCAGCTGGCCGCCGGAGAAGACGTCGCCCATCTGCCCGACGGGGACCCGCTCGGCGCGCAGCACCGCGTCCGGCTTGAGGATCTCGACCGAGACGCCCTTGGGTTCGAGCGCGGCCTGGACGCCCCGCAGGAGCAGGGACATGCCGTCGCGCCGCAGGTCGGAGTTCTTCTTGACGGCGGCGCGGGTCGCCTCGTCGACGACCTCGCCGAGCCGCTCGGCGAGCGTGGCCTGGTCGGGCTCCTCGAAGCGGATACGGAGGAACTCCTGGCCCGACCACTCGCCGAGGCCCTCGGGGAGCCGGGAGAGCCGCTGGGCGGAGCGGAGCGTCGCGAGCGAGGACTCCACGAGGCCGCGCAGCCGGTCCACGATCGAGTCCCGGTTGCGCTCCAGCTGCTCCAGTTCGTCGGTGAGGACCCGCAGTCGGGGCGCGAAGGCCTCGGCCCACTTGGCGGCGTGCTCGGGCAGCGCGGAGGCCGGGAGCTCGCGGATCTGCTGGCGGGCGGGGGTGCGGACCTGCTCGTAGCGGGTGGAGTTGGCGTGCCGGACGAGGATGTCGCTGGCCTCGCGCACGGCGGCGTCGGCGGCGGACAGTTCGGCGGTGCAGCCGCGCAGCGCGCGCCGCGCCTCGGCCGCCACCGTACGGGCCTCCTCCAGGGTTCCGCCGTACGCCTCGGTCTCCTCCCGCTCCTCGTCCGCGTGGTCGCGGAGCAGGTCCCGCAGCAGGGCCGCCGTCTCGTCGAAGCCGCCGGCCGCGTCCTCGGCGGCCCGGTGGTCCCGGAGCAGCCCGGCGTGGGCGGCGCGCGCCGCCTCCAGGGCGTCGGTGCGGGAGGCGAGTTCGCCGGTGGCGGTACGGAGCAGGGCCTGGGCCCGCTCGGCGTCGGCGGGTACGAGCTCCTCGGGCAGCTCGGTGTGCGCCTCGCCGTCCTCGGGGGCCAGGCGCTCGGCCTCGCCGCGCAGCCGGCCGAGCTTCTCGCTCGCCTCGGAGGCGCGGGTCTCCAGCATCTGGACCAGGGCCTCGGCGCGGGCAGCGGCGGCCTGCCGGGACGGGCCGTCGGCGCCGTCGGTGGACTCCAGGAGCTGTTCGGCGCGGGTGCGGACCTTGTTGGTGAGGCGGTCGAGCTCGGCGAGGGCGGCGGACTCGTCGCTCTCGGCGCGGGCCTGCTCGGCGCGCAGGTCGGCGCCGACGCCGACCTTCTCGTACACCTGGGAGGCCGCACGGTAGGCCTCGCGGAGGGTGGGGAGCGCGGTGCGGGGCGCGGCCGGGTCCTCCTCGGGGAGGGTGTCGGGGGCGCCGGCGATCTCGGCGCGCTCGGCCCGCAGGGCGCGGGCGGTGCGGTGGGCGTCGTCGGCGGCGCGCTGGGCCGCGCGGCGGTCCTCGTCGGCGGCGCGGGCGCGCTCCAGGCAGGTCTGGGCGCGGGCCTCGGACTCGGCGGCGTCGTCGGCGAGTTCGCGGAGCTTGGCCTGCCAGGCGGACCGCTCGCGCAGCCGGAACGCCAGGCCCGCGAGGGCGTCGGCGACCCGGCGGGCGCGCTGGGCGGCCTCCTGGCGCTCGTCCCGGAGCCGGGCGGCCTCGGCGGCGGCCTCGTCGGCCTCCGTACGGGCCGTGCGGGCCTCCTCCAGGGCCGCGGCGGCGGCCTCGGCGGTCTC
>NZ_MWIG01001113.1:0-1183 GCF_002156145.1 Streptomyces sp. NRRL B-24572
GCCGGGTGGGGCGGCCGGACGATGAACAGTGCCAGGGCGGTACGGAGGGGCGTACCGCCCTGTCGGTCGATGCGGACTTTGGGGGTGTCCGGTGTGCGTGACCTAGTGGAGCAGGCTGCCCTGGAGCTCCGCACGGAGATCCGGGGTGAGCACGCTGCCGGCCCGGTCGACCAGCAGCGCCATCTCGTAGCCCACGAGNNCCGCCCTCGAAGATCCGGGACGCGCCCGCGGTCAGCGAGGTCAGTCCGGATGCGACCGCCGCCAGCTGGTCGGCGCGGTCGCGGGGGAATCCTTCGGACATGGCCAGCAGGAGTCCGTCGGCGGAGACCACCACCGTGTGGGACACCCCGGGGGTGTTGTCCACGAAGTTGGTGATCAACCAGTTCAGATTCTGCGCCGCCTGGCTCATCGCGTTCAACTAACGCTCCTGCTGATGGTTCGGACCGAGGTGGTGGCTACCCGTGGTCGAGTTGCCGGCCTGGCGGCCCTGCTGAATGCCGCGGCGCAGATTCGTGAGCCGGCCGCGGACGTCGTCGGGTGCACGCGAGACCTGGGGGCCGGCCGTGTGGGCCTGCTCCTGTGCGGTCCCGGGTACGAGGTTGGCCTTCGGCACACGGCGCGGAAGGCCGGAGGTGGTGACGCCGCCGGCCGCGGGCTTGCGCACCCGCTCCGCCTGGCGCACCAGCTCGTCGTTGGGCGAGGTCCGCCAGGCGGCCCCGCCGTTCTGGCGGCCGTCGGCGGCCGGGTCACCGGCCGGACGGGGCGCGGGAGCGGACGGCTGCGACACGACCGGGGTCTGCATCGTCTGCGTCAGGTCCGCCTGGTAGGCCTGCTGCGCCGGCGCCTGCTCCTGCCGCGACCAGTTGGTCTCCAGGTTGTCGTACAGCGGGGCACGACCGTCGCCCGCGCCACCGGCCGGCGGCAGGGCCTCCGGACGGCGCGGCTGCTGGAGCTGGGGCTGCTGCGGCTCCTGCTGGCGGACCGGCTCGGCCGGACGCGGGGCACCGAAGTCGTTGCCGTTCCGCTGACGCGGAGCCGGGGGCTGGGCCTGCGGGGCCTGCTGCTGCGCCTGCGGCACGAAGGGCTGCCGGCCGAACTGCTGCTGCTGGCCGAACTGCTGCTGACCGCCCTGGTACGCCTGGGGCTGGGGGGCCTGCGGCTGCTGGGGGGCCTGCGGCTGCTG
>NZ_MWIG01001114.1:0-3372 GCF_002156145.1 Streptomyces sp. NRRL B-24572
GTCGAGGACCGCGCCGCCCTGATGCGGACCACGGCCGCCAACCTGGAGCCCCTGCTCCTCACGTACGTCGGGGAGGAGGAGGGCGGCGCCGACGCGGTCATCGAGCGCACGGTCCAGCGCGAGCCCCTCCTCTCCACCACCACGGAGGACGGCTTCCAGCACCGCCTCTGGTCGATCACGGACCCCGCCGAGCTCGCCACGATCGCCGGCGAACTGGCCCGGCACCAGGCCCTCATCGCCGACGGCCACCACCGCTGGGCGACGTACCTGCGCCTCCGCGAGGAGCACGCGGCGCCCGGCCCCTGGAACTACGGCCTGGTCCTCCTCATCGACACCGCCCGCTACCCCCTGCGGGTCCGCGCCATCCACCGTCTCCTCAACCGCCTGCCGGTCGCCGACGCCCTCACGGCCCTCGGCGACGCGTTCCGGGTCCGCAGGATCGACCGGCCGCTCCCCGTGGCCCTGGAGGCCCTCGCGGACGCCGCGGCCGAAGGCAACGCCTTCCTCCTCGCGGGTGACGGCACCTTCCACCTCCTGGACCGCCCGGACCCCGCCCTCCTCGACCGCACGATCCGCACGGACCGCCCCCAGGCCTGGCGGACCCTGGACGCCACGGTCCTGCACTCCACCCTCCTGGAGCACCTCTGGCACATCCCGGACGCCCCCGAGGACATCGCCTACATCCACGACACGGAGGCGGCGGTCGCCCAGGCGGAACGCCGCGGCGGTACGGCGGTCCTCATGCATCCGGTACGGGAGGAGGTCGTCCGCGACCTCGCCCGCCAGGGCGTCACGATGCCCCGCAAGTCGACCTCGTTCGGCCCGAAGCCGGCGACGGGCCTGGTCCTGAGGAGCCTGGCGCTGGACTGAACGCACGGACGGAAACGAAGAAGGGCGGCACCCGACGGGTGCCGCCCTTCTCAACTACCGGCCCGGATCAGCCCTTGTCGCCGTCCCGGTCCTCGTCCTCGTCGTCCTCGTCGTCGACGTCGAGCTCGACATCGACGACGCCCGACTCGTCCGACTCCTCGTCGGACTCGTCCTCGGACTCGTCGAAGGCGTCGACGAACTCCACGCCGTCCATCTCGGCGAGCCGGTCGGAGGCGTCCGTGGCGCCGTCCTTGTCGGCCTCCAGGGCCTTGGCGAACCACTCGCGCGCCTCGCGCTCACGGCCGGCGGCGAGCAGCGCGTCGGCGTACGCGTACCGCAGACGCGCGGTCCACGGGTGCACGGCGCTGGAGGCGAGCTCGGGGCTCTGCAGCGTCACGATGGCCGCGTCGAGCTGCCCCAGGTCCCGGCGGGCGCCGGCGGCGACGAGCCGCATCTCGACCTGCCCGGCCTTGTCCAGCTTCTGCACCTCGGGCTCACCGGCCATGGCGAGGGCCCGCTCGGGCCGGCCGAGGCCGCGCTCGCAGTCGGCCATGACGGGCCACAGCTCGACGCCGCCGCTCATCCGGCGAGCCGCGCGGAACTCGGCAAGGGCCTCGGAGTACTTCTGCGTCGCGTACGCGGCGAAGCCGGCGGCCTCGCGGACGGCCGCGACACGGGACGCGAGCCGCAGGGCGACCCGGGAATAGCCGTAGGCCTTCTCCGGGTCCTCGTCGATCAGCTGGGCGACCATGACGAGGTTGCGCGAGACGTCCTCGGCGAGCCCCTTGGGAAGGCTCATCAGCTCCTGGCGCACGTCCGGGTCGATCTCCTCACCGGTGACCTCCGGCGGGATCGGCAGACGCTTGATGGGCGCGCGGTCGCCCCGGTCCCGGTCGTCACGACGCCCGAAACCGCCCCGGTCGTCCCGGCCACGGTACCCACCGCGGTCGCCGCCCCGGTCGTCCCGGCCACGGAACCCGCCACGGTCGCCACCGCGGTCGTCGCGGCGGAAGCCACCGCCACGGCTGTCGCCACCGCGGTCGTCACGACGGAACCCGCCGCCACCACGGCTGTCGTCCCGACGGAACGACGAGGGACGCTCATCGCGCCGCTCATCACGCCGGTCGTCGCGACGGAAGCCGCCACGGTCGTCACGCTGCCCGTAGGAGGGACGGTCGTCCCGACGGAACGACGACGGACGCTCGTCACGCCGATCGTCACGACGGAACCCACCACCACGGTTGTCACCACCGCGGTCGTCACGACGGAAGCCACCACCGCCACGGTTGTCACCACCGCGGTCGTCGCGGCGGAAGCCACCGCCACGGCTGTCGTCACGACGGTCGTCACGACGGAACCCACCACCGCGGTTGTCACCGCCACGGCTGTCGCCACCACGGTCGTCACGGCGGAACCCGCCGCCACCGCGGCTGTCGTCACGCGAGGGGTACGAGGGACGGTCGTCGCGACGGAAGCCGCCACGGTCGTCACGCTGCCCGTAGGAGGGACGGTCGTCCCGACGGAACGACGACGGACGCTCGTCACGCCGATCGTCACGACGGAACCCACCACCACGGTTGTCACCACCGCGGTCGTCACGACGGAAGCCACCACCGCCACGGTTGTCACCGCCGCGGTCGTCACGACGGAACCCACCGCCACGGCTGTCGTCACGGCGGTCGTCGCGCTGCCCGTAGGAGGGACGGTCGTCACGGCGGAACGACGGACGCTCGTCACGCCGATCGTCACGACGGAACCCACCACC
Organism: Streptomyces sp. NRRL B-24572; assembly: GCF_002156145.1. Classification (NCBI taxonomy): domain Bacteria; kingdom Bacillati; phylum Actinomycetota; class Actinomycetes; order Kitasatosporales; family Streptomycetaceae; genus Streptomyces; species Streptomyces sp. NRRL B-24572. Next base: position 2,636 of record NZ_MWIG01001114.1, read on the forward strand.
ACGGTTGTCACCACCGCGGTCGTCACGACGGAACCCGCCACCGCCACGGTTGTCGCCGCCACGGTCATCGCGACGGAACCCACCACCGCGGTTGTCACCGCCACGGCTGTCGCCACCACGGTCGTCACGGCGGAAACCGCCACCGCCGCGGTTGTCACCACCGCGGTCATCGCGACGGAAGCCACCACCGCCACGGTTGTCGTCACGGCGCGGCCCGCGGAAGCCGCCCCGGTCGCCACCGGCACCGTCCCTGCGACGCGGCTCGCGCTCCGGACGGTCGTCGGGAGAGTTGGTGGACATCGGTGTGACTCCTGTCTTCGGGTACTGCAGTCATTCTCGCGCAGCCGGCACTCAGCCGCGCATCGGAAAAGTCAAGCAAAAAACAAAAGGACCCCTGGTCCCAGCGTGAACGCTGGGACCAGGGGTCCTGAAGAATTGTTCGGCGGCGTCCTACTCTCCCACAGGGTCCCCCCTGCAGTACCATCGGCGCTGAAAGGCTTAGCTTCCGGGTTCGGAATGTAACCGGGCGTTTCCCTAACGCTATGACCACCGAAACCCTATCGGTTTCGAGCGAACAAGCACACTCTGTAGTTGTGTTCTAGCTCTAGAAACCAGCAACTGTTCGTTGCTTCAGAACTAACACAGTGGACGCGAGCAACTGAGGACAAGCCCTCGGCCTATTAGTACCGGTCAGCTCCACCCCTTGCGGGGCTTCCACATCCGGCCTATCAACCCAG
>NZ_MWIG01001115.1:0-638 GCF_002156145.1 Streptomyces sp. NRRL B-24572
GCCGAGGACGTCCGCGCGCTCCTCGACCACATCGGAGCCGAGCGCGCCGCCGTCGTCGGCTCCTCCTTCGGCGGCCGCGTCGCCCTCGAACTCGCCGCCCTGCACCCCGGACGCGTCTCCGCGCTCGCCCTCCTCGCCTCCGGCATCCCCGGCATGGCTCCCAGCGCGGAGCTGCGCGCCTGGGGCGCCCGCGAGGACGCGCTCCTCGAAGCGGGCGACCTCGACGCGGCCGTCGAGCTCAACGTCGACACCTGGCTCGGGCCGGAGGCGGGCGAGGACGCCCGCGCCCTCGTACGGGACGGGCAGCGGCGCGCCTTCGACCTCCAGCTCGCCGCCCCCGAGGAGAACCACCCCGTCGCCCCCGAGGTCACCCGCGAGGACCTCGCCGGGATCCGGACCCCCGCCCTCGTCGCCTCCGGCGCCCACGACCTGCCCGACTTCCGGGCCGTCGCCGACGAGCTCGGCGGCCTCCTGCCCGCCGCCCGCCGGGTCGACCTCGACTGGGCCGGCCACCTCCCCGCCCTGGAGCGCCCGGACGAGACCGCCCGGCTCCTCGTCGAGTTCCTGGCGGAGGTCCAGGTCTCCGCGCTCAGCCCCGGCGTATCTGCGCGGTGATCGTCGGGTCGGTGATCCTGTCG
>NZ_MWIG01001116.1:0-1245 GCF_002156145.1 Streptomyces sp. NRRL B-24572
GGCGCGGCGGCCCGGGCAGCCGCCTCGGCGGAGGCCACCGGCTCCGAGCGGGCCGCCGCCCTCGCCCCCGCCCGTGCCGCGTCCACGCACCGGATCTGCGCGGCGGCCGCGGCCAGCGCCCAGAGCAGGGTCACCGTGAACAGCGCGAGGACGGGCAGGACCATCGCCGCCTCCACGGTCACGAACCCCCGGTCAGAACGGCGCATCGAGGGCCTTCCCGATCACCGACTCCAGCGCCCCCGAGACCGCCCCGCTGGTCACGATCTTGTAGAGCACGGCGGCGAACGCCGCCGCGGCGATCGTCCCCACCGCGTACTCGGACGTGGTCATCCCCGCGTCGCGGCGCGCGGCCGCCCGCCGCGCCCGCCACCAACCGCCCAGCCACACCTTGACCGCCATACCGACCTCCTCGTTCCGTGTTCCCTCATGCCGTCACCGCTTCGACGTGTCATCACGTCGTGTCGTGTCTCGTCGTCGTGTCGTGTCGTCGTGTCTCGGCGTCGTGTTCATCCGTCCAGCAGTCCCGCCGCGAGGCCGATCACCACCGGAGCCACCCCCACCGCCAGGAAGGCGGGCAGGAAGCAGAGCCCTACGGGCGCGCTGATCAGCACCTGGGCCCGGCGTGCCCGGGCCGCCGCCGCGCGGGCACGGACGGCACGCAGGGCGGTCGCGTGCCGGGCGACGGCCTCCGCCGCCGGCGCTCCCGAGGAACCCGCCCGCTCCATGCAGCGGGCCAGCCCTTCGGCGCCCGGTATCGCGCCGAACCTCCCCCACACCTCGGCCGGTTCGCCGCCGAGCCGCAGTTCGGCGGCCGTGCGGGTCAGACGCTCCCCGAGGGGCCCGCCCAACGACCGGCCCACCGCCTCCGCCGCCGCACCGGGCCCGGCTCCGGAGGCGGCGCAGGCCGCCAACAGATCGGCCGCGAGCGGCAGGTGGCGCGCCGCCTCCTCGTCTCCGGCAGGTGGCGCGACCCGCCTCATGGCCCACCACCTCACTCCCGCGGCCGTCAGGGCCCCGGCGCACAGACCGCCGACCCCGCCGCACAGCACCCAGCCGAAGCCGACCCCCACCAGGGGCAGCACCCAGAGCCCCGCCCTGGGCGGGGCTCTGGGTGCTGCCCCTGGTGGGGGTCGGCTTCGGCTGGGTGCTGTGCGGCGGGGTCGGCGGTCTGTGCGCCGGTGCCCTGACGGCCGCGGGAGTGAGGTGGTGGGCCATGAGGCGGGTCGCGCCACCTGCCGGAGACGA
>NZ_MWIG01001117.1:0-789 GCF_002156145.1 Streptomyces sp. NRRL B-24572
GTCCCGTCCGTCCTGTCGACCGACCTCCCGAGGTGGCGGCGCTCGGACGCCGTCCGGGTACGCGACTTCTCCTTCCGCGCGGGACGCATGGGCGAGGACGACGGCCACGGCTGGCTGATCGGCGGGCAGCCCTTCGACCCGGCTCGTCCGGACGTCACGGTCCGTCTGGGCGACGTGGAGGTCTGGCGCCTGGTCGCCGACGTCCACCACCCGGTCCACCTCCACCTGACGGGCTTCCGGATCCTCTCGCGGGGCGGCGACGAACCCCTGCCGCACGACGGGGGCCTGAAGGACACGGTGTCCCTGCGGCCGGGGGAGTCGGCGGAGATCATCACGCGCTGGGAGGGGTACCGGGGGCGCTACCTCTTCCACTGCCACAACGCGGAACACGAGGACATGGGCATGATGGCGAACCTCCAGGTCACCTGAGCCCACCACACGCGGGCCCGCGCCCGACGGGGCCCGCGCCTGGCGGGGCGCCGCCCAGCGCGGTGCGGCCCGCACCAGGCGCCCCAGCGCCGTCGCGTCGCTCGTTCGGGTCATGCAACCGCACTCCCCGGACACGCCCCACCAGGTCCCGGCACCCTGTCGTCCATGCGTGCCGCACCCCCACCCCTCGCCGCCGACCCCACCGCCCTGAGCCGTCTGCTCGGCATCACCCTCGACGCCCTCCGTGAGGGAGCGCAGGCCAGGGGCGGTCCCCTTCCGGCGGGGGGCCCGGGGGCCGTGGCCCGGAGGATCGCGGCCCTCGGAGCCGTACTCCCGGAGACCGGCACCGGCCCCGACGAG
>NZ_MWIG01001118.1:0-594 GCF_002156145.1 Streptomyces sp. NRRL B-24572
CCGCTCCGTCTCGGCGCGGCGCAGCGCCTCGGTGATCAAGGACGCCTCCGCCACGGCCGCGGCCCGCTCGTCGTCGGTGAGCCGGAACCAGGGCTTCGTCCGGAGCCCGGCGGTGCCCAGGACCTCCCGGCGGGTCTCGTAGAAGTGACGGGCGAGAGCCAGAGGCGGCAGCGTGTTCGTCATGCCTGGTCGAACGTCGCCTGCTCAATTCTGTGACAGCCCCACCAGCGAGCTGGGCTGGGCAACCCGCGGCGGACGGTGATCCGATCGGGTGAGCACGGTGCACTGTCACCCCCTTCACCCGTTCCCTATGTGAAGATCCTGCTATGAGGCGTATCACTCGAATCGTGTTACCGGCCGCTGCGGCAACGACGCTCCTTCTCGGCTCGGTTGCCCCTGCTCATGCGGCCCCGGGCCCGTACTGGGACAAGAGGGCCAAGTGCAACGCGACCGACCCCGACGGACGCAAGATCCCTACGCGCGTGGGCAACGGCGAACTCGGATGGAACCACTTCTCCGGCAAGCACAACATCAAGAAGTGCGCCATCGTGAACATCCCCCTCCAGGGCAACGTCGACAAGGTGAACGGCGCCG
>NZ_MWIG01001119.1:0-743 GCF_002156145.1 Streptomyces sp. NRRL B-24572
CCCCTTCACCCCCCGCCGTTTCTCCCCCGTACGTCAGGAGCAGCCCGCATGAACGTGTCCGTGAACGGCGAGCCCCGGGTCCTGACGGGCCCCGTCGCCCTCGACGCCCTGGTCGCGACCCTGAGCACCGCACCCTCGGGCGTGGCCGCGGCCGTCAACGAGGAGGTCGTCCCGCGCGGCGAGTGGGCCACGACGCTGCTCGGCGAGGGCGACCNNNCGGCGCACCCAGCCTCGACGTCCTGGAACGCTCCCTCGTCGCCAGCGGTACGGAACTGACGACGGTCGCCATGCGACGCCTGGACCCGACCGTCCAGGGCTCGGTCCTCTCCGTCCTGGAACGCCTCGGCATCCGGGTCCTGCCGAACACGGCGGGCTGCTACACGGCCGGCGAGGCCGTCCTCACGGCACGGCTGGCGAGGGAGGCGCTGGGCACGAACTGGATCAAGCTGGAGGTCGTGGCGGACGAGCGGACCCTCCTCCCGGACGGCGAGGAGCTCCTGGCCGCGGCCGAGACCCTGGTCGACGACGGTTTCGTGGTCCTCCCCTACACCAACGACGACCCGGTTCTCGCCCGGAAGCTGGAGGACGTCGGCTGCGCGGCGATCATGCCGCTCGGCTCGCCCATCGGCTCCGGGCTCGGCATCCGCAATCCGCACAACTTCCAGCTGATCACGGAACGGGCCGGGGTCCCGGTGATCCTCGACGCCGGCGCGGGAACCGCCTCGGACGCGGCGCTCGCGATG
>NZ_MWIG01000112.1:0-7059 GCF_002156145.1 Streptomyces sp. NRRL B-24572
CGGTGGTCTGGTCGAGGTCCCCGTCGGGCCCGAGGGCCCGCAGGTGCGCCATGAACTCGTCGGTGACCTGGGAGAGGGCGACCTCGGTGACGTCGAGCTTGTGCTTGGTGATGAGCTGGAGGAGCAGATCGAAGGGCCCCTCGAAGTTGGAGAGCCGCACGGTGAACCGCCCGTCACGGCCCTCGGGCCCGTCGCCGGGTGCGGTGTCCTCGCGGGGCCCGAGGGCCGTGACGGGCGGTTCACCGTGCGGCTCTCCAACTTCGAGGGGCCCTTCGATCTGCTCCTCCAGCTCATCACCAAGCACAAGCTCGACGTCACCGAGGTCGCCCTCTCCCAGGTCACCGACGAGTTCATGGCGCACCTGCGGGCCCTCGGGCCCGACGGGGACCTCGACCAGACCACCGAGTTCCTCGTCGTCGCCGCCACCCTGCTCGACCTCAAGGCCGCCCGGCTGCTCCCCGCCGCCGAGGTGGAGGACGAGGCCGACCTCGCCCTCCTGGAGGCCCGCGACCTGCTCTTCGCCCGGCTCCTCCAGTACCGCGCGTACAAGCAGATCGCCGCGATCTTCGAGGAGCGCTGGGAGGCCGAGGGCCGCCGTCACCCCCGTACCGTCGGACTCGAACCGCACCACGCCGAGCTGCTCCCCGAGGTCGTCATCTCCATCGGCGCCGAGGGCTTCGCCAAGCTGGCCGTCAAGGCCATGCAGCCCAAGGCCGAGCCCCAGGTGTACGTCGACCACATCCACGCCCCGCTCGTCAGCGTCCGCGACCAGGCCGCCGTGGTCGTCGCGCTGCTCCGCGAGCGCGGGACGGCCGTCTTCCGGGAGCTGATCGAGGACGCCGACGACACCCTCACCGTCGTCGCCCGCTTCCTCGCCCTCCTGGAGCTCTACCGGGAGAAGGCCGTCGCCCTCGACCAGGAGACCGCCCTCGGGGACCTCGTGGTCTCCTGGACAGGCGGCGAGACCGACCCGTCCGCGGCCGTGACCGACGAATTCGACCAGGAGGCCACCGCATGAGCGACCTCAAGCCCGCCCTCGAAGCCGTCCTCATGGTCGTCGACGAGCCCGCCACCGAGGCCCACCTCGCCAAGGTCCTGGAGCGCACCCCGCGCGAGGTGGCCGACGCCCTGCACGAGCTGGCCGACGAGTACACCGCCCAGGGCCGCGGCTTCGAGCTGCGGCGGGTGGCCGGCGGCTGGCGCTACTACACCCGCGCCGCCTTCGCCCCCGCCGTCGAGGCCTTCGTCCTGGAGGGGCAGCAGGCTCGGCTCACCCAGGCGGCCCTGGAGACCCTCGCGGTGGTCGCGTACCGCCAGCCCGTCAGCCGTTCCCGCGTCTCGGCGGTACGCGGAGTCAACTGCGACGGCGTGATGCGGACCCTCCTCCAGCGGGGTCTCGTGGAGGAGGCGGGCGCGGAACCCGAAACAGGTGCGATCCTGTACAGGACGACGAACTACTTCCTGGAGCGGATGGGCCTGCGCGGCCTGGACGAACTCCCCGAGCTCGCCCCCTTCCTCCCCGAGGCCGAGGCGGTCGAGCCGGACTCCCTGGAAGGCGTCCCGTCGTTCGACCCGGACGCAGACGTAGACGACAAGACGGAACTTTGATGCGAAGCAGCAGCGGCAGGAACAGCAGCGGAAACAACGGCGGGAGCCGTGGTGGCAACAGCGGCGGCCGCGGCGGCAGCGGCGGAGGCCGCGGCAACAGCGGCGGTGGCGGCGGGCGCGGGAACTACCGCGGCGCCGGCAACAGCCGCGACGACCGTCAGGGCCAGGGCGGCGGACGCCCGGGCCAGGGCGGCGGGCGTCCCGGCCAGGGTGCCGGCGGGCGTCCGGGTCAGGGCGGCGGCCGGCCGACCGGCTCCAGCCCGCGCAAGGCGCGCCCGGAGGAGCGCACCTACGACGAGCGCTACAGCCCCGGCGGCTCCTCGGAGGCCCCCAAGCGCGGGCGTGGCGCGGCCGCGCGCGGCGGCGCCAAGGGCGGCCCGCGGCAGTCCCCGCAGCGCGGCGGCGGCCGTACGGCGCCCGCCCGCTCGCGCGAGTACGACGCCCGGGCGGAGGAGCGCAACCGGGAGCGGTACGCCGGCAAGCCCGAGATCAAGCTCCCGAAGACCTTCCCCGGCGCCGAGCAGGAGGGCGAGCGGCTGCAGAAGGTCCTCGCCCGTGCCGGCATGGGCTCGCGGCGCGCCTGCGAGGAGCTCATCGAGCAGGCCCGCGTCGAGGTCAACGGCGAGATCGTCCTCGAGCAGGGCATGCGCGTCGACCCGGAGAAGGACGAGATCAAGGTGGACGGCCTGACCGTCGCCACCCAGTCGTACCTCTTCTTCGCGCTGAACAAGCCCTCCGGCGTCGTCTCCACCATGGAGGACCCGGACGGCCGCCAGTGCCTCGGCGACTACGTCACCAACCGCGAGACCCGGCTGTTCCACGTCGGCCGGCTCGACACGGAGACCGAGGGCATCATCCTGCTCACCAACCACGGCGAGCTGGCCCACCGCCTCACGCACCCGAAGTACGGCGTGAAGAAGACCTACCTGGCCGCCATCACCGGCCCGCTGCCCCGCGAGGTCGGCCGGCGCCTGAAGGAAGGCATCCAGCTGGAGGACGGCTACGCGCGCGCCGACCACTTCCGCGTCGTCGAGCAGACCGGCAAGAACTACCTGGTCGAGGTCACCCTCCACGAGGGCCGCAAGCACATCGTGCGCCGGATGCTCGCCGAGGCGGGCTTCCCGGTCGAGAAGCTGGTCCGCACCGCCTTTGGCCCGATCGCCCTGGGCGACCAGAAGTCGGGCTGGCTGCGCCGTCTGACCAACACCGAGGTCGGCATGCTGATGAAGGAAGTCGGCATGTAAGGCCGTGTGCCACCCGTGAGAAGCCCGTGACCGCCCGGCGGTCACGGGCTTCTCCGCGTCCGGAGCCCGGGCCGGGCCCCGGGGCCCGATGGGCCTTGTGGGGGACGACCGCGACGCTTTATAGTCAGGATGACTCTTAAAGAGATCGGAGGTGAGTCCCGCCGTGTACAGCCGGTGGACCTGGACCCACGGGGGTGGATCAGGTCTCGACGTCCTCCCGGTGTGCCGCACGACGCGCACCGAGGGGACATGGCTGCCCACGGCGGGGGTCACGCCATGACGCGTTACGGCCACGGCCTCGTCCCCGGCGGGTTCCATCCGCCGCACGCCGGCCACCACCACCTCGTCCGCACCGCGCGCGACCGCTGCGAGCGCGTCACGGTGCTCGTCCGGGGCTCCTCCCTGGACGCCCTGCCCGTGGAGGACCGGGTCGCCTGGCTGCGGGAGATCCACCCGGACGTCCTCGTGTCCGGCGCCGTCGACGACGGGTACGCCGGCCCCGAGCGCGTCGACGCCGTCTTCGCCTCGGAGCCGTACGGGGACGACCTCGCCCGCCGCCTCGGCGCCGAGACCGTTCTCGTCGACTGCGAGCCGTCCCTCTCCGACATCGCCGTACGCGAGGACCCCGCCGCCTTCTGGGACTTCCTGGAGCCGCCGGTACGGGCCGCGCTCACCCGGCGCGTCGTCGTCCTCGGCGCCGAGTCCACCGGCACCACCACCATGGCCCGCGCCCTAGCCGACCACTACCGGCGGCGCGGCGGCGTCTGGGCCCGTACCCGCTGCGTACCGGAGTACGGGAGCGAGCCCGGCGCGTTCGAGCCCACCCTGCGCCCCTCCGACCTCCCCGTCATCGCCCAGCGCCGGGCCGAACGGGAGGAGGAGGCCGCCCGGGACGGCTCGCCCGTCCTCTTCTGCGACACCGACGCCTTCGCCGCCACCATCTGGTACGAGCGCCACTTCGGCACCACCAGCCCCGCCGTCGGCGAGATCGCCGCCCACGGCCGGCAGCACCTCTGGCTGCTCACCGACCACCGGGGCGTCCCCTGCGAGGGCGACGAGGAGCAGCTGCGGCCCTGGATGACCGCCCGCTTCCTCACCCAGCTCGCGCACACCGGCCGCCGCACGGCCGTCCTCACCGGACCCCACGAGGAGCGGCTCGCGGCCGCCGTCGCCGCCGTCGACCATCTGCTCGCCGAGGGCCCGTACCTCGCCCACCCCCTGCCGGAGCGCCGATGACCGCCCACCAGGCCCCCGAGGGCTACGACCCGTACGCCTTCGAGCCGTTCGCCGTCACCGTCGACCTCGCCGTCCTCACCCTCCGCGAGGAGCGCCTGCACGTCCTGCTCGTCGAGCGCGGCCAGGATCCGTACGCCGGATCCTGGGCCCTGCCCGGCGGCTTCGTCCTGCCCCGCGAGTCCGCCGAGCGGGCCGCCCGCCGCGAACTCGCCGAGGAGACCGGACTCTCCGAAACCACCGTCGCCGGACTCCACCTCGAACAGCTCCGCACCTACACCGAACCGGACCGCGACCCGAGGATGCGGGTCGTCTCCGTCGCCTTCACCGCGCTCGTACCCGACCCTCCCGAACCGCGCGGCGGCGGCGACGCGGCCCAGGCCCGGTGGATCCCGTACGGGACGCACGGGCACCTCGCCTTCGACCACGACCGGATCCTCGCCGACGCCCACGAACGGGTCGGCGCCAAGCTGGAGTACACCTGCCTCGCGACCGCCTTCTGCCCGCCCGAGTTCACCCTCGGCGAGCTGCGGCAGGTCTACGAGACGGTCTGGGGCGTCGAGCTCGACCGCCCCAACTTCCGGCGCAAGGTCCTCACCACGCCCGGCTTCGTCCAGGCCGTGGAAGGACCGCCGCGCCTCACCGGCGGACGGGGGAAACCGGCCGCTCTCTACCGGGCGGGCGGGGCCACCACCCTCCACCCGCCCCTCCTGCGACCGGAAGGACGCCCCGCATGAACCTCACACGACACGCGACCAAGCAGGCCGCGACCGGCTCCCTGATAGGGCTCGCGCTCGGGGACGCGCTGGGCCGGCCCACGGAGTTCAGCGACGTGCCGCGGATCATCGACTGGTACGGCCCGTGGCGGCAGCTGGCGCTTCCGGGCAACGGCCGCGTCACCGACGACACCCAGATGACCCTCGCCTTCGCGCGTGGCATCCGCACGGCGATGGACCGGGGCGTGCTGGCCCCGCTGCGGCTCGTCGGGCCTCTGCGGGAGGAGTACGTCGACTGGTACCGCTCGCCGGAGAACAACCGGGCCCCCGGCAACACCTGCCTGGCCGCCTGTCGGCTGCTGATGACCGACATGCCCTGGCAGGACGCCAGCCAGATCCACTCCAAGGGCTGCGGCGCCAACATGCGGGTCGCGCCCATCGGGCTCGTCCCCGGGCTGAGCGAGGAGCAGCGGGCCGGTGCCGCGCAGCTCCAGTCGGGCCTGACCCACGGTCACCCCACCGCGCTCGCCGCCTCCGACCTCACCGCCCGCGCCGTGTACCTGCTCGCGCAGGGCGTGGACCCGGCCGGGCTCGTCGGGCAGCTGCGCTCGTACGCGTACGAGAACCGCTCCCGCTACCACGAGCACTGGCTCGGCGACCTGTGGACCCGCTCCCAGGACCCCGGCGCCCTCCACTTCATCCAGCGCGGCTGGGACGAGTGCCTGGCCGTCCTGGAGCGCTTGGACGCCGTCCAGCGCACGGCCGATCCCGAGCTCGACCCCTGCGAGTACACCGGCGACGGCTGGATCGCCGAGGAGGCCCTCGCGACCGGCCTGCTCTGCTTCCTGCTCTTCCCCGACGAGCCCCTCACCGCCCTGCGCCGCGCCGCCTGCACGCGCGGCGACTCCGACTCGATCGCCGCCCTCGCGGGCGCCTTCGCCGGCGCCCACCTCGGTGCGGACGCCTGGCCGAAGGAGTGGGCGGAGCGCGTCGAGTACCGCAGCGACCTGCTGACCTTCGGCGCGCTCTGGGACGCGTGAGCCGGAGCTAGGCCAGGGCCGAGGCGCGGCGGGCGCGGGTCAGGAAGTCCTGGATCCGGGGTTCGTCCGGGGTGGCCGGGAGCGGGGTCGAGTCGTGGGCGCGGTCCGCCTCCTCCTGGAGGCGGTTCATCCGGGACTCCACCTCCGGCCAGGACACCTCGCCGCGCTTGACCGCGAGGAGGCGGTCGCGGTCCTCGCCGACGTCGATGCGGAGCTCGCCCGTGCGCAGCAGGTCGCGGCAGCTGGTGAGGAGCCGCAGCAGGTGCATGGCGTGCTTCCAGCGCGGATGCCCGTACTGGCGGACGTCCGCGTCCAGCTTGCGGCGCTGCCCGACCGCGTACCGGACGAAGGTCTGGTGGGCCCGGCGGGACAGGAAGGCGCCGCGCAGGGAGAGGAGCTCGCGGCCCCAGTCGTCGACGTGCTCGACCACGGGGGAGTGGAGGCACTCCAGGACGTTCGGGTTGTTGCGCAGGGCGAGCTCGCAGAAGCGTTCCAGCTCCCAGCTGAACTGGTCCTCGCCCGGGCCCTCCACGTGCGCCGGGGGCTTGTCGAAGTGCCAGAAGAGCGGCGTCGGGGCGAGGTACACACCCCGTACGTCCGTGTCGCTGTCCTCGGTCGCCAGACCGAAGGCGCGCGAGCCCATCACGCAGGAGTAGATCGTGTGCTCGCGCACCAGCTCTTCCGGAGTCATGCCCGGCAGATTACGCGAGAGTGATCGTTTCGTTCGAGACGATAATCCGCTCGGCCGGGAGCGGGCGAGGGGCCGGGCCGGCCGCCACCGACCCGTCGGCGATGCGGTACTTGGAGCCGTGGCAGGGACAGTCGATCGTGCCGTCCTCGACCTTGTTCACCGTGCAGCCCTGGTGGGTGCAGATCGCCGAGAACGCCTTGAACTCGCCCGCCGCCGGCTGCGTCACGACCACCTTCCTCTCGGCGAAGACCGTGCCGCCGCCCACCGGGATCTCGGAGGTCCTGGCCAGGGGTGCGGGGCCGCTCGGCGTGGCCGTGCCGGTCGGGGCCGGTTCGCTGACGGCCGGCGCGCTCGTCTTCGTACTCCCGTCGCCCCCGCCGTCGGACCCGCAGCCCGTCGTCAGGGTCGCCGCGGCGACCAGGACGGTACGGCGGGTCGTGGCGCTCGTGGTCATGCGGCCAGCTTCGTCGCGCATCGCTGCCGCGGCTCGCAACACGCCTGCCCGCCCCCGCCGCCTACTCCGGGTG
>NZ_MWIG01001120.1:0-3103 GCF_002156145.1 Streptomyces sp. NRRL B-24572
GACGGTCCCGGGCACCCGGCGGCCGGGCGCCTTGTCGACGATCGGGGCGAGCAGCGGGTCGGTGCGGAGCCGTTCGTCGACGGCGACGGGGTCGGCGTCGAGGTCGAGGAGCCGGCGGCAGCGGCTGATCGCGTGGGTGAGGTCGCGCGGGTCGGTGAGGAGGAGGCGGCAGGCGATGTGGTCGGGGCGGGGGGCGAGGGCGACGATGCCGTGTCCGTACGGGAGGCCCAGCGTCCGCCGGTAGGCGCCGTCGCGCCACTCCTCCACGCCGGGGACGGCGGTCGCGGCGAGGTGCCCGAAGAGGTTGGAGGGTTCGAGGGGGGTGCGGAACGGCAGCCGGAGGTTGATGACGCCGTGGGTGGCGGTCGCCGGAGCGGTCGGCCCGCCTGCGCCGGGGCCGGTCGCCGCCCGGACCGGGGACCGGCGGGCGGCGCGGGCGCGGAGTTCGCCGGGGGTGAGGGCGAAGACCTCGCGGACGGTGTCGTTGAAGGTGCGGATGGAGGAGAAGCCGGCCGCGAAGGCGATCTCGGCGAAGGGCATCGGGGTGGTCTCGATGAGCAGCCGGGCGGTCTGGGCGCGCTGGGCGCGGGCCAGGGCGAGCGGCCCCGCGCCGAGTTCGGCGAGGAGCTGGCGTTCGATCTGGCGGGTGGACCAGCCGAGCCGCCGGGCGAGTCCGGGGACGCCCTCGCGATCGACGACGCCGTCCTGGATGAGCCGTACGGCGCGGGCGACGGCGTCGGCCCGGACGTTCCACTCGGGCGAGCCGGGGCTGGTGTCGGGGCGGCAGCGCTTGCAGGCCCGGTAGCCGGCGCGCTGGCAGGAGGCGGCGCTGGGGTGGAACTCCATGTTCTCGGGCTTGGGCGGGACGGCCGGGCAGCTGGGGCGGCAGTAGATCCGGGTGGTGCGGACGGCGGTGAAGAACACGCCGTCGAAGCGGGCTTCCTTCGACTGGACGGCCCGTACGCAGCGCTCGGTGTCGGTGTGCATGGTTCCAGGATCGGGGACGGACGGCGCACGGGCTGGCGAGAAAACGACATGGACGTCCGCCCCCGGTCGTGGCGGGTCAGACGGTGACGGTCCGGTAGTGGGTGGTCAGCCGGCCGTCCTCGCCGAGGACGTGGAAGGCGAGGGCGGGCGGCAGGTCGAGGTGGACGTGCGGGTTCTCCGTGCCGGGGTTCTCCCAGGGCAGCCGGAGGGCGGAGACGACTCCGGGCGCGACGAGCAGCGGGCGGCCGGCGAAGGTCGTGGCGGCGGCCGTGTGGGCGTGGCCGGCGAGGAAGGCCGTGAGGTGGGGGTGGCGGTCGGCGAGCGCGGCGAGCCGCTCCTCGCCGAACTGCCGGATGCCGTCCACGTACGGGGTGTGCAGCGGCACCGGCGGGTGGTGGAAGGCGACCAGGACGGGGACCTCGTGCGGGGTGGCGGCGAGGACGCCGTCGAGCCATTCGACCGTCTCGTCCTCCAGGAGGCCCTCGTCCTTGCCGGGTACGGAGGAGTCGCAGAGGGCGATGACGAAACCCTCGCCGCGGAGCACCTGGTTGACGGGGGCGTACGGGCGCGCCGCCGTCTCCTCGGGGAGGAGGCCCTTGCGGAAGGCGGCGCGGTCGTCGTGGTTGCCCGGGCAGACGAGCAGCGGGTGGCGGGAGGTCAGCAGCTCCCGCGCCACCGCGTACTCGTCCGGGGTCGCGTGGTCGGCGATGTCGCCGGTGACGAGGACGGCCGCCAGGTCGTGCGGCAGCTCTTCCAGGTACCGCAGGACGGCGCGGGCGCGGTCCGCGCTGCGCGGCCCGTCGTCGATGTGGATGTCGCTGACATGGGCGATGACGATCATGCGGCCGTGCCTCCGTGGGTGCGCGTGAACAGTCGTTCACGCGACCGTACGGTGATCATCGGCGGGCCGGAAAGGGCCGATCCGGGAACGGTGGACCGTTCGATCGCTCGACCGCTTGCCGGGCCGGGGCGGGGGCGGGGGCCTCTTCCCCGGTCGCCTACTCGAAGCGGATGGTGTCCCCCGCGCCGCGGCGGACGATCTCGGGCTCACCGCTGGAGAAGTCGACGACGGTGGTGGGTTCGGTGCCGCAGTCACCGGAGTCGAGCACCGCGTCCACCTGGTGGTCGAGCCGCTCCTTGATCTCCCAGCCCTGGGTGAGCGGTTCGGCCTCGTCGGGCAGGAGCAGGGTGCTGGAGAGCAGCGGCTCGCCGAGTTCGGCGAGGAGCGCCTGGGTGACGACGTGGTCGGGGATGCGGACGCCGACCGTCTTCTTCTTGGGGTGGAGCAGCTGGCGCGGCACCTCCTTCGTCGCCGGGAGGATGAAGGTGTACGCGCCGGGCGTGGACGCCTTGACCGCGCGGAAGACGTCGTTGTCGATGTGCACGAGCTGGCCCAGCTGGGCGAAGTTCGCGCACATCAGCGTGAAGTGGTGCCGGTCGTCGAGGTCGCGGATGGTGCGGATGCGGCTGATGCCGTCGCGGCTGCCGAGCCGGGTGCCGAGCGCGTAGCAGGAGTCGGTCGGGTACGCGACGAGCGCCCCGTTCCTGATGGAGTCGGCCACCGCGCCGATGGTGCGGGGCTGGGGATTGTCGGGGTGCACGTCGAAGTACTTGGCCATGGGGACCAGTCTATTTTCGCAGGCTCCGCCACACGGCCTTCGCCGCGTTGTGCCCGGACATGCCGTGGACGCCGGGTCCTGGCGGGGTCGCGGAGGAGCAGAGGAAGACCGCCGGGTGCGGAGTGGCGTAGGGGCGCAGCGAGAGCGTGGGGCGCAGCAGGAGCTGGAGGCCGCGGGCGGCGCCGCAGGCGATGTCGCCGCCGACGTAGTTGGCGTTGCGCTCGGCGAGTTCGGGCGGTCCCGAGGTGGCGCGGGCCAGGACGCGGTCGCGGAAGCCCGGGGCGAAGCGCTCGATCTGACGTTCGATCGCCTCGGTGAGGTCGCCGCGCCAGCCGTTCGGCACGTGGCCGTACGCCCAGAAGACGTGCTTGCCCTCGGGGGCCCGGGAGGGGTCGACGAGGCTCGGCTGGGCGGTGATGAGGAAGGGGGCGTCGGGGGCGGTGCCGGAGGAGGCTTCGCGCAGGGCGGTGCCGATCTCGCCGGCGGTGGGGCCGACC
>NZ_MWIG01001121.1:0-2258 GCF_002156145.1 Streptomyces sp. NRRL B-24572
GAGCCCGAAGCCGACGCCGAAGCACGAGGCACCCCGCCCGAAGCCGAAGCCCGAGCCGAAGCCCGCCCCGCCGTCCGTCTACCAGGTCAACGAGCTGCAGTACGGGGTCTTCGGCGACGGCACCAAGCCCGAGGTGTCCCTCTCGGACAGCAGCTGGATGTGGCAGCGCACCGGCGTGTCCATCGGCGGCACCCAGTACGCGCACGGGGTCAGCGTCCACGCGCCGTCCTCACTGCTCATCGACCTCAACCGGCAGTGCACGAGTTACGACGCGATCGTCGGCATCGACGACCTGAGCGCCCAGCTCGGCGTCGGCGGCGTCCGCTTCTCCGTCTACGGGGACGGGAAGCGGCTCTGGCGCTCCCAGGTCGTCCAGGCGGGCGACCCGCCGGTCCCGGTGCACGTCGACATCGCCGGCCGCTCCTCGATCCGGCTCGTGGTGGAGGAGCACACGCCGTTCGGCCGGGCCGCGGTCGCGGACTGGGCGGAGTCCCTGATCAGCTGCTCCTGACGGCCCTCCCGGCGGCCTGCGGGACGGCGTCCTGCGGGACGGTGGCTTGCGAGGCGGTGGCTTGCGAGGCGGTGGCGAACGGTTCGACGAGGTCGAGGACCTCGTCGACGCCGAGGCCCGCGCCGGCCGCGCGGGCGGCGGCCAGGGCGGACGCGTCGAGCTCGGCGACCGCCCGGGCCGTCACGGACTCGACGTCCCGCAGCTCGGGGACCGAGCGGGGCATGTCCCGGCGCCAGTGGTCGACGGCGGCCATGACCCGTACGGCGAGGTCGACCTCGCCCGCCTCGGACAGGGTGACGGCGAGCCCCTCCGCCAGGCCGGTGGTGATGAAGTCCGCGCACTGGGCGTCGCGGGCGGTGCGCAGCGCGGTGATGGCCGTGGCGACGGCGACGGCCCCCTTCCCCTCGTACGCCTCGACGCGGGCGGCGATCCCGGTCACCGCCGCCTCGAAGTGCGGGGGCGGGGTGCCGAGCGAGACCGTCCGACTCGCCGCCTCCAGCTGGGCGCGGGCCTCCGTGACGTCGCCGCGGTGGAGGGCGAAGGCGGCGCGGAGGAAGCAGACGTACGTCTGGCTGTCCCGTACGTGGTAGCGGTCGGCCTCCCGTGCGGACTCGTCGAGGGTCCGCTCGGCGGCCTCCAGGTCGCCGCGGCGGTATTCCAGTTCGGCCAGGCGGCCGAGGAGGAAGGGGGCCTCGGCGTGGGCGCCGACCTCGCGGGCGAGACCGAGGGCCTCCTCGTACGCCTCGCCCGCGTCCTCGAGCCGGCCCCGCATCATGTTGGCCTCGCCCGCCGCGCTCGCGATCTGGGCCCCCATCCAGCGGTCGCCGACGCGCCGGGCGATGCCGCGGAGTTCGGCCAGGGCCTCGTCGACGTCGGGCATGCCGCCGGGCATGTCGACGACCATGTGCGTACGGAACATGAGGCTGACGCCGAGCTCCCAGTCGCCGCCGTGGCGGCGGCAGTTGTCGACGGCGGTGTCGAGGAGGTCGCGGATCACGGTCGGTTCCTCGGTGAGGTACGCGGTGAACGGCCAGAGCAGGCCGGGGAAGCGGGCCGACTCGGGGCCGGGCTCCTCGCCGAACGCCGCGCGGACGCGCCGGACGAGCGCGAGGGTCTCCGGCTCCTTGAAGTCCCCCATCGTGCTGCTCTCGACCGCGAGGAAGAAGTGCAGCATGCGCAGGTGCATGCGGGGCCAGTGGCGGGGGTCGGCGGGGTCGTCCGGGTCCTCGCCGAGGGCGACCGCGCGCTCGACCCAGGCCAGGCCCTCGGGGCGGTAGTTGCGCAGCCACCAGAACCAGCCCACGGCGAAGACGAGCCGGAGGGCGGCGGCCTCGTCGGGGGCCGTGACGAGGGTGTGGTGGAGGGCGGCGCGGATGTTGTCGAGGTCCCGTTCGAGCCGGTCGATCCAGGGGAGCTGCTCCGCCGAGCGGAGCTTGGGATCGGCGGTCTCGGCGAGGGCGGTGAAGTGGGCGGTGTGGGCGGCCTCGGCGGCGGCGAGCAGCTCGGGTTCCTCGGCGGCGCGCTCGGTCGCGTACTCGTGGATGGTCTCCAGGAGCCGGTAGCGCATCTCGCCGCCCTCGGTGGGGGTGGCGACGACGAGGGACTTGTCGACCAGGGCGCCCAGGGCGTCGGCGGCGTGCGGGGAGAGGGCCTCGGCGGCGGCCAGGTCCCAGCCGCCGGCGAAGACCGAGACCTGGCGGAGCAGGGTGCGCTCGGCCGGGTCGAGCAGGTCCCAGGACCAGTCGAC
>NZ_MWIG01001122.1:0-562 GCF_002156145.1 Streptomyces sp. NRRL B-24572
GTGGAGAAGACGGGCGCCCCCGTCCCGTACTCCGGTTCCCCGCAACCCGCAGCCCCGGGAAGGCTCAACGACCTCCCCCGCGAATTCGGGCCGGAGTTCGCGTACTTCGAGTACCAGGGGGAGGGGAAGGAGGACGTCGAGACCGGTCTCACCCTCCCGCGCGGCTTCCTGGCGGTCGACGTGATGAAGAAGGGCGCCGGGTACCTGGACATCGTCACGCTGACCGTCCGCAAGCGCCGGTGGCGGCAGGTCATGCGGAGCGGCATGGACGATCTGCGCGGAGTGGGCGTCCTGCACCACGACGGTCAGTCGCCGTTGCGGCTGAGGGTCGACACGCGCGGCCGGTGGATGATCAGGCTCCGCCCGGTGTCGACGCTGCGTTCGTTCGACGGGCCGGTGGAGGGGTACGGGCCGGACGTCCTGGCGTACACCGGGGACGAGACCGGCGTCAGGTTCCGGTTCGAGGGCGACGAGGACAAGAAGGGGTACTTCGGCGTCGCGGCCCACCGGAAGGGCGGCCATTGGGAGTACCGGTTCAGCCGGCGTGACCGGGGCCGGGGGA
>NZ_MWIG01001123.1:0-646 GCF_002156145.1 Streptomyces sp. NRRL B-24572
GTGCGGGCCCGACGGTGGCCGGTCAGCGGGCGAGCAGGGCGATGCGGATCGCTCGCTCCACGTGGGCGGCGGTGTTTTCGTGTCCGGCGGCGTTGGGGTGGACCAGGGTGACGTGCTTGCCGATGAGGCCGCAGTTCAGCAGCGTGCCGGGGAGGCGGGTGGGCCAGTAGTCCTCGGCGTCGCCGCAGATCCCCTCGACCCACTTGGTGTCCGCGGGCTGGCAGGCGTCGTGGCCCTCGCTGGAGAAGTAGACGTCGACGTAACGGTCCCCGAAGAAGTTCGAGACCCGCTGGATCGTGTTGTTCAGCTGCCTGAGGACGTCGTCACGCAGCCAGTCGATGTCGGCGTGGCTGATGGAACCGAGCTCCGTGAGGGACGCCCGGTTGCACGCACTGGCGTCCTCCGGCAGGACGGCCGGGTAGCCGACCGTGATCACCTTGGCGTTGGGTGCGGCCTGGTGCACGTGGGCCAGCATCTCGATGTACTCGTCCTGGACCCGGGAGAGCTTGTCCTCGATGCTCTCCTCGCCCTCGGGCGGGTTGGTGTAGTACTCGCGGCAGGACGCGCCGGCCGCGCCCTTTTCGAGGCACTTGAGGAGCATCCCGCCGAAGGGCAGGCTGTTGCCGCCGACGCCGATGGTGACGAC
>NZ_MWIG01001124.1:0-596 GCF_002156145.1 Streptomyces sp. NRRL B-24572
CCGTCGGCCGGGCCGACGGGGGAGGGGTTACGAACCCTCCGCGCCCACCACGCCCTGGAGCCGGCTCGCGACCGTGACGCCGTTCCGGTCCGTGCCCGCCGGCTTCACCAGGACCGCCTGGCTGGACACCCACTCCCGGGTGACCGTGTTCTTGATCTCGCCGGTCAGCAGCGCCCTGGTGTCGGCGCCGACCTTCGGCCGGTAGCCCTTCGCCGCCGTCTGCCGCTCGTAGTACCGGGTCGCGAAGAAGACGAGCGCGCCGCCGTCCCGGGTCCGCAGCCCGAGCGGCGCGAAGTCCCCCTGGTCCGTGGTCCGGTCGATGTACTGGGTGGCCATGCCCGGCCGCTTGGCGGCCTTCTGCCGCTGCGCCCGCCACTCCGTGGTGTGCATGCCCGGCGCGAACGGCCCCGGCTGCCCGTCCTTCAGGTACGCGACGTACTTCGCGCCGAGGTCCTCGGGCGCGACGGCGAGCGTGTCGGTGTCCGCGGCGACCGGCACCGCGTACCCCTCCTCCTCGGCGAACTCGGGGACGTCGCCCCGGGGGAGGATCGTGAGGTAGGCGGCCTCCCACGGCTGCCCGGGGCCGTTGCGCACGA
>NZ_MWIG01001125.1:0-606 GCF_002156145.1 Streptomyces sp. NRRL B-24572
CTTCTCGTAGCCCTCGTAGATGGCGAACATGCCACCGACGGAGAAGAGCACGATGGAGACGAGGAAGGCGTAGATGTACCGCTCGCGGCCGTAGCCGAACGGGTGCTGAGGAGTGGCCTCGCGCTGGGCCTTCTTGCCGCCGAGGAGCAGCAGGGCCTGGTTGCCGGAATCGGCGAGCGAGTGGACGCTCTCGGCGAGCATCGAGGACGAACCGCTGAAGAGGAACGCCACGAACTTGGCTACGGCGATCGCCAGGTTGGCGGCGAGTGCCGCCACGATCGCCTTGGTTCCGCCTGACGCGCTCATGGGTGTACGTGTTCCCTTCGTCGGTGCTCCGGCTCGATCGCCGCGGTTCGGCCGGTCATTGTCGCATCAGGCCACGACGGTCGCCCGGAAGACGGTGCCCTCCCCGGACAGTTCGGTGGCCTCGCCCGCCGGCACGAAGACGGACTCGCCGGGGGCGAGGGTGGTCTCGCCGACCTTCGGGCGCCCCGCGGTGGTCAGCAGGATCTGGGGGACGGGGGCGGTGAGGTCGGTGGGGGCGGCGCCCTCGGCCCGTACGAACCGGGAGAGGCGGAACTCGTCGATCGGGGTGTCGTAGACCTC
>NZ_MWIG01001126.1:0-2102 GCF_002156145.1 Streptomyces sp. NRRL B-24572
TTCTTCCACCACGGCGGCCACTCCCTCCTGGGCGCCCGCCTCACCAACCACATCGCCGGTGCCCTCGACGTCCGGCTCACCATCCGCGACGTCTTCCAGCACCCCACCCCCGCCCGGCTCGCCGAGCACATCGAATCCCTGAAGACCGCGCCGGCGAGGAAGGCCCGTCCCGCCCTCCGCCGCCGCACCACGACCGAGACGGTCTCCGAGACCGTCGCCGAGACCC
Organism: Streptomyces sp. NRRL B-24572; assembly: GCF_002156145.1. Lineage (NCBI taxonomy): Bacteria > Bacillati > Actinomycetota > Actinomycetes > Kitasatosporales > Streptomycetaceae > Streptomyces > Streptomyces sp. NRRL B-24572. The sequence goes on from NZ_MWIG01001126.1 coordinate 227, forward strand.
AGACCGCCACCGTCACAGAACGGATCAGCTGATGAACACCTCCCCGACCCCCGCCCCCGAGGACGTCGTCTGGGACCTGCCCGGCGACCTGCCGCACCGCCTGTCGCTGCTCGTGCTCCCGCACGCCGGAGGCAACGCGCACGCGTACAGCGCGTGGCGCGAGCACCTCCCAGCCGACGTGCGGCTGCTCATCGGCCAGTACCCGGGCCGGGGCGCCCGCTTCAGCGAGGACCTGCCCGAGTCCGTCGACGACCTGGCGCTGCCCGTGGTCGACGCCCTCCCCGCGGACACCGGTGCCCTGGTGGTGCTCGGGCACAGCATGGGCTCCCTGGTCGCCTTCGAGGTCACCCGCGCACTGCAGGCCGTCGGCCGCAGCCCGCAGGGCCTGATCGCCTCCGCCTGCCGGGCGCCGGTGCTGCCCAACCAGTGCCCGGTGCACCCGGAACGGCTCGACGACGACGAGCTGGTCGCGGCGATCAAGGAGCGCGGCGGTACCGACGACGGCATCCTCGACGACGAGGAGCTCCGCGAGATCGTCCTGCCGTCCATCCGCGCCGACTTCGCCATCGACGACGCGTACCGGTGCACGGCCCCGGCCGTACGGCTCGACTGCCCGGTCGCGGTGTTCGGCGGGGACGCCGACCCGATCGTCCCGGTCGACCTGCTCGACGGCTGGTCCCTGGTGGCCGGACACCAGGTCGTGCCCCAGGTGCTGACCGGCGACCACTTCTACTTCCAGCAGGACCTGCCCGGCTTCTTCGCCCGCCTGAACCCGGTCCTGGAGACCCTGCACGCCTCCGCCCCCAGCAACGCCTGAGCCCGCCGTCGTCACCTGATACGAGGAGACCGCCCACCATGACCACGTACGCCCAGCGCCCGGCCGACACCGGGATCACCGCCGTCCGGGAGCCCGGCAAGCCGGCCCTCGTCCACACCCCCGCCTTCGACACCATGGCCGAGGCCACCGCCTGGCTGTCCGCCCAGCTCCCCGCCATCCAGGCCGAACTGCACCGTTCCGGCGCGGTCATGCTGCGCGGACTTCCGGTGACGGACACGGAGGCGTTCGCCGAGGCGCGGGACGTGCTGATCGCCCGGCGCGCCGGCTACAAGGAGAAGGCCACCCCGCGCAGCGACTTCGGCGAGGGCGTGTTCTCCTCCACCGACCTGCCGGCCGCCCAGGCGATCCGCCTGCACAACGAGAACAGCTACACCCTCGACTTCCCCGGCGTACTGCTCTTCGGCTGCGTCACCGCCCCCGAGACCGGTGGTGCGACCACCGTCGGCGACATGCGCAAGGCCCTCGCCCTGCTGCCGCAGGACCTGGTCGCACGGTTCGCCGAGGCCGGCTGGCTCCTCGTGCGCAACTACTCCGACCTGGCGGGCATGCCCTGGCGCAAGGCCTTCTCGTCGGACGAGCCCGCGGGCGCCGAGGAGTACTGCGACGCGAACGCGATCGGCTACGAGTGGCTCGACGAGGACACCCTGCGCACCCGCCAGCGCCGTTCCGCCGTCATCACCCACCCGGTGACCGGCGAACGCTCCTGGTTCAACCACTTCGCCTTCTGGAACGCCCGCAGCCTCGACGAGGACGTCCGCGAGGTCCTCACCGACACGTTCGGCGCGGACGGCCTGCCCTTCGACACCCGCCTGGGCGACGGCACGGCCCTCACCGACGCCGAGGTGGACGCGATCAACGACGTGTACCAGGCGGTCACCCTGCGGGAGAGCTGGCAGGCCGGTGACCTGATGCTCGTCGACAACATCCTCTGCGCGCACGGCCGGGAGTCGTACACCGGAGACCGGAAGATCGTCGTCGCCATGGGCGAGCCGGTACGGCTGTCCGACTGCTCCCCGACCTCCGCCCCCTCCACCACCC
>NZ_MWIG01001127.1:0-2318 GCF_002156145.1 Streptomyces sp. NRRL B-24572
ACGCGAAGGTGGACGCCGCGTCGCCAGCCGCCGGCGAACTGGTCCACGCCGTACGGGAAGTGCCGGCGCCGGGAAGGACGGTGCTGGTGGGCGGGGAGGCGGCCCGTTTCACCGACACCACGAGCACTCTGCGCGGCGCGCTCGGCCCCTCGGCGGCGTGGGCGCTGGCCTGCATGGCAGGTCTGCTGCTCCTGTTCACCCGCAGTGTCCTGGTCCCGGCAAAGGCGATCGTGGTGGGAGCGCTCAGCCTGAGCGCCTCGGCAGGTGTGGTCGTCCTGGTCTTCCAGGACGGCGTCCTCGCGCCTCTGGTGGGGATGGGGTCCAGAACGGGGCCGGTGGACGCCTGCATGCTCCTGCTCGCCCTGTACGTGGCCTTCGCCCTGTCCATGGACTACGAGATGTTCCTCCTCTCGCACGTCCAGGAGGAATACCTCCTGGGGGCCGGCAACCGTGCCGCGGTCGAGAAGGGAGTCGAGCAGACCGGACGGCTGGTCACGACCGCCGCGCTGGCCCTCGCCGTGTCGGTGGGCGCGCTCACCACCTCGTCCGTCAGCCTGCTCAAGATTCTCGGTTTCGCCCTCGCTCTCGCCGTACTCATCGATGCCACCCTGGTGCGCGCCGTCCTGGTACCCGCCTCCATGTGCCTGGCAGGCAAGGCGAACTGGTGGGCCCCCGCACCCCTGCAGCGTGTACTCACCGCTCTGGACCTCCACGGCCACAACCCCAAGGGCGGCAGCGGAGACGAAGGCAAGAGACTTCCGGCCGACGACGGCACACCCGGGTCGGCCCGGTTTGCAGCACCAGGGCCAGCCCAGGGTACCGCTGCAGGTACGAGGGCCGACGGCCCTCGATCCAACTGCCCGCGGACCCGGTCTGATCTCTGAATGACCATAGACCGGAGGTAGTTACCGTACGGAGTCAGTGCGCACAGATTCTTGGAATTGCGCATCCGGTGCGCGTCTCACGGGTACGGTGCGCACCGGATCGCGGAACCTACCAGCAGGTCCCCTTTCTCAGGGACTCCAGGTGCTTGCCGTGGTTCCAGGCGAACCGGCGGGCCTGCAGCTCCATGGCCGGATACTCGGGCTGGGCCGTCATCTGCTCCGCATGCTTGCGGTAGTGGTAGACCACGGTCGGCAGCAGAGCACCGCGGGCTGCGCCGGTGACGCCGACGAGATAGGCGTAGTCCTCCCCTTGAGGCAGGGCGGCGTAGCCACCGCTCGCACGGACAATCTCGGTGCGAGCCAGGAGCGTCGTCGGTCCGATGGGGATGGTCGAGTCGGGGGTGGCCCAGTGGTGCCAGACGTCGCCAGGTGCATGGAATCCGGGTGGAGTTGAGCAGCGCCAGGTGGTGATCGAACGGTCGGGGTGAAGGTCTGCAGACCAGCCTGCACACCAGCCCAGCTCGTGCTTCTGTGCGTAGCGGAGGCGCATGGACAACGATTTCGCGGGGAGTACGTCGTCATCGTCAGACGTTGTGAGCCAGTCGGCGGTCACCTCGTTCACGGCGAAGTTGCGCGCAGCGCCGGCTCCCACCGGTCGCGGAAGCGCGACGACCTTCACACGGGCGTCCGTGCGCAGGACTTCGGGGACACCCTCCTTGGGCACGCCGTCGAGGGCCAGGATCCATTCCCAGCTCACGTCCTGGTCGCGCAGGCTCGCATAGAGCTCCAGCAGGTACGCGATGCGGTCCGGGTGCAGCCGGGTAGGGGTGACGACGGCAACCTCGGCGTGAGGCGCGGAATGCACAGGAGATCTACCCTTCAGTGACTCGGTGGTTCGTGTGGCGTTCGACAACTGGGCTTCAGCCACACCCGATTGAGTGGAACGGAGCCCGGTCGGGGCCGCCGTCGCGTGCATGTCCGCTATGTTCAACCCCAGGTCACTGGCCACAGAGCGCCTCCGTCGGCCGGAAAACGTCCGGGTGAAGGTCCACGCTCCACCCGGCGCACCAGCCGACACCGGTCGATTCCAGGGTGGACAGCCGTGCGGCCATGGCGTCGTCGGTGAACTCGTCGTCATCGTCCGCCCAGTTCATGTACTTGGTGCGGACGTGGGTGAGCGCGAGGTTGCGGGCGCAGGCGGCGCCGACCGGGCGGGGCAGTGCGAGTGCGCGGATGCGCGGGTCGGCCGCGAGAGGGCCGGGCAGCCGGTTCGGGTCGGCGCCGTCGAGGGCGATCACTGCCTCCCAGGGCACGGACTGCCGGGTGAGGCTGGTGTGCATGGCGGCCAGGTAGTCCAGGCGGTCTTCACGCAGGCGGGTGGCGATGACGACCGTGATGAGGGGGGTGGGCAGGGCAGACTCCGGTAAGCAGGGC
>NZ_MWIG01001128.1:0-1060 GCF_002156145.1 Streptomyces sp. NRRL B-24572
TGAGTCCGGTGAGCGCGGCGGCCTCGTGCTCGTTGGGCACCAACAGGTCGGTGGCGGCGAGCAGTTCCGGCGGGAGGGCTTGCGCGGGGGCGGGGGTGAGGACCGTGCGGACGCCGAGTCGGCGGGCGGTGACGGCGCCCTCGACGACGACGGAGAGGGGGAGTTCGAGCTGGAGGAGCAGGGTGTCGGCGGTGCCGATGAGGGCCTCGTCGCCGTGGTCGAGGGAGGTGACGGTGCCGTTGGCGCCGGGGACGACGACGATCGCGTTGCCGCCCTCGTCGTCGACGACGACATGGGCGGTGCCGGAGGGGCCCTCGGAGGTGCGCAGCAGATCGGTGTCCACCGCGCAGTGCTCCAGGGTGGCGCGCAGCTGTGTCCCGAAGCCGTCGGCGCCGACCGCGCCGATCATCGCCACCTCGCCGCCCGCGCGGGCGGCGGCGACGGCCTGGTTGGCGCCCTTGCCGCCGGGGATCGTACGGAAGGAGCGGCCGGTGACCGTCTCGCCGAGGGCGGGGGCCCGCGGCACGTAGACGACGAGATCCATGTTCGTGCTGCCGAGCACGACGATGCTGGTCATGGGCGTACTGCCTCCGTGTGTGTCAGTTCGGCCAGGGTGTCGAAGCCGATGCCGTCGAAGGACGGCACCGAGGTCGCCAGACGGTTCTTGAGGGGGGAGGTCCAGCGCTCGGGCAGCCGGTCCGGGTGCCCGGCGAGCAGCCCGGCGACCGAACCGGCGGTGGCGCCGTTGGAGTCGGTGTCCCAGCCGCCCGAGACCGCCGCGCAGACGGAGCGAGAGAAGTCGCCGTCGGCGTGGGTGAGGGCGGCGGCGAGCAGGGCGGCGTTGGGGACGGCATGCACCCAGTGGTACCCGCCGAGTTCGGCGTGCAGGCGGTCGACGACGGTGTCGAAGTCGGGCTCCGTGGTGGCGTACGCGATGCCCCGCCGAACGGCCTCCGCGAGGCGCGAGCGCGGCGGGACCACGCCGAGACCGGCGGCGAGGGACCGATGGACGTCCGCCGTCCCGGTCGCGGCGGTGGCGAGGACGGCGGCGACGAACATG
>NZ_MWIG01001129.1:0-503 GCF_002156145.1 Streptomyces sp. NRRL B-24572
GCGCGGGGGCCGCTGTCAACGGCCGCCGTCGACGCCCCAGTAGGCTTCTACGGGTGCCGCAGATTCCAGAGAAGATCCACGAACTCACCGTCGGCCAGCTCTCCGCCCGTAGCGGGGCCGCCGTCTCCGCCCTGCACTTCTACGAGGCGAAGGGGCTCATCACCAGCCGCCGCACCAGCGGCAACCAGCGCCGCTACGGCCGCGACACGCTCCGCCGGGTCGCCTTCGTCCGCGCCGCGCAGCGGGTCGGCATCCCGCTGGCCACCATCCGGGAGGCACTGGCCCAGCTCCCCGAGGAGCGCACGCCCACGAACGAGGACTGGGCCCGGCTCTCCGGGGCCTGGCGCACCGAACTCGACGAGCGCATCAAGCAGCTCGGCCGGCTCCGGGACCATCTGACGGACTGCATCGGCTGTGGCTGTCTCTCCCTGGAGACCTGCGTCCTGTCCAACCCGGACGACCGCTTCGGCGAACAGATGGCGGGCTCCCGCCTCCTCCCGGTA
>NZ_MWIG01000113.1:0-9868 GCF_002156145.1 Streptomyces sp. NRRL B-24572
GCGCGGCAAGCACGGAGCCGCCGAGGTGAAGCTGGCCGGCGACGGTGAGGGCTTCGCGGGTCGAGTCGCCCGGGCCGAGCAGCCTGTGGCCGGAGCCGACCAGGCGCAGGCCGATGCCGTACTCCCCTTCGCGGAAGTAGACCAGTCCCCGGAAGTACTGCCGCATGGCCGCCAGGCAGGGATCCGAGGCCCGCTCCGCGGCCCAGCCGAGCCGGTCGAGGGCGACGCTGGCAAGATCGAAGTACCCCAGCTTCACCGTGACGTCGTGCGCGGTGCGGTAGGCGGAACCGAGGGCCCGCCACAGCTCCGTCGTCGGCGAGCGCCAGCACAGGGCGGTCAGCTCCGTGATGACGTCTGGAAGGGCTGCCGCCGCCGCGTGCAGGTGGGTGGCACGGACATGGGCACACAATTCCTCGGTGGCGGTGACGAGCTCCTCGGCCGTGCGCGTGGTGACCTGGGGATCGTCGCCGAGGTCGTACAGGTCGAGGGACTCACGGATCGGCCGGATCAGCTCCGCGAGCCGGTCCTCCTGCATCTGCGTCACGTACGGCTGACCCGTCAGCACCGTGACATCGATCCGCAGCGCTCGCGCGACGGCCGCGACGAAGTCCGAGGACGCCGGCCGGGCTCCGCACTCGACCTGGGTGAGCCAGCTGTACGAGTACGGAATCCGGTCGGACAGCTCCCGCTGCGTCAGCCCCGCCAGCCTCCGCTGCTCCTTGATCCGCGTACCGGTGTGGTCCCCGTCCCGCGTCGGCATACCGGACTCCCGTCTCTGACCCGTCTCCAAGAACGCTACGCGCTGCTCTCTGCCGCCACAGGTTGATTCACAAGGGACTCCGCCGAGTTGGTGGCCGCCTGGCTGTGATCGGATACCCTCATGACCACTCCGACCCTGTACCTGTTCAGCAGCGCAGCCCCGCCCGTCTTCGACGTCGCACGCGTCATCGAGGAGGCACAGGCCGACGGCTGGGACGTATGCCTCGGTCTCACCCCGACGGCCGCCCGCTGGCTCGCCGACTCCCTCGACGGCCTCGCCGCCCTCACCGGCCACCCCATCCGCTGGGACTATCGCCTCCCCGGACAGCCGGACGTATGGCCGAGGCCGGACGCCGTGATCGTCGCGCCGGCGACCTTCAACACGATCAACCAGTGGGCGCTCGGGATCACAGACAAGTGGCTCGTCGGCGTGGTCGCCGAGGGCATCGGCAAGGGCATCCCCATGGCCATGATGCCGTGCGTGAACCAGGCGTACATCGCACACCCCCAGTTCGAGCGCTCGATCGACACTCTCCAGGGAGCCGGGGTCCGGGTGCTGTATGGCGAAGGCGGCTTCATCCCGAACGAGCCGGGCCAGGGCAACCCCGCCACGTACCCGTGGCGGGCCGCCCTGGACGCCGTCGCCGACGTCCTCGGCTCGACCTCCATCGCCTAGATTCCTTCCCGCCGTGCCGGAACGGAGTGCACGGGCAAGGCCCTGTCACTGCGACCCGCGGGACGCAGAACGGCCGGGTCCGCCCCCACCTCACCCAGGCCCTCCTTTTGCTCCCCGTGAAGACGAGGCCCTGGAACGGATCAGGGGGCTTGAGGCTGGGAATCGGCCGTGAGCTTGAAGGCCCCAGCGCGGGGTCGCTCCGTCCAGATGGTGCGACCCGGGCGTTACGCCCTGCCGCCTATTGCCGGGCGAGGGCCTGGTTCATCTGGGTCATGACGCCGAAGACCGTTCCGATGGCCGCCACGATGCCAGACGCGGCACCATGAGGCGAGCTCGGCCGCTGTGTGGAGGACGAGGTCAGGGCCGGCGGCGGTGAGGTCGTCGACGTCGGCGTATCCGTAGCTGACGGCGACGGCCTCCAGGTCGGCGGCGTGGGCGTGACGGATGTCGCTACCGGTGTCGCCGATATAGGCGGTCGCACCGTATTGCCGGTGCATCAGCTGGAGTTTGAGCGCCTTGCTACCGGCCTCGTCCCGCGAGAGCAGCACCCGCGGCATCGCGTCCTCGTCGAGATTCCGTCGCAGCAGGCGTTCGACCGTGGTGCCGTGGCTGCCGGTCACGATGCCGTACCCGGCGCGGCCCGCAAGATCACCGAGGACGCCGACGAGGTCAGGCATGACGCCATGCCCGTCTTCGTCGGCAGTGAGGTCGGTGAGCCCGGCATGCCGCTGCCAGAACAGCTCAGCCGCCTCGTACGGGATCCAGCGGGTCAGCGACTGGCTGAGCACGCCCTGATAGATCTGGGGCAGCTCGTCCGGACCGGCCAGGTCGGGCAGATCCCACAACTCCATCTCGCTGCGGGCGGTCTGGTAAGCGCGCCAGGCCCGTTCGCGGGAGTCGTGCAGGACGCCGTCGAAGTCGAAGATCAGCACGTTTCCTCCAGCTGGACGAGGGGCACGCCGCACCAGGCGAGCAGGTGGGGGTGGGGGAGCCGGGCAGCGAGGTCACCGAGCTCGGCGGTCGCGTGCTGCCAGGTCGAGGCGGGGCCGAGCGGCGCCAGCAGCAGGGTGCTGCCGGCCTGTACCGGCTCGAACCGGCCCTCGGCCCACCGGGTGACCGCTTCCTCGACGTTCCGGGTATCGATCCGCGGAGCCTTGGGTGCCGGACGGCCTCGGAAGGGCAGCATGGGCTGGAGTAGAGCCGCGGGCTGGTGCCGCCACCTGCGAAGCACCGGCGTCCGTGAGCTCACCGGAATGTGCAGTGCTTCCTGCAGGACGAGCGCGGCGTCGATCATGGCCCGCTGGAGACGGTGCGCCTCTCTCGCCGTGGCTGCTGCTCGCTCCGGGTTGTAGGTGCGGGGCAGTTGTTCACCCCGGGCGACGCCGTAGCAGAGCATGGCCGTCGCGAGCGCCGGCAGGCAGGAATCATCGTCGGGAAGGCGCTGGTCGACGGCGGCGGCCACCGTCTTCAGGTCGGTGCCGAACGCGACGATGAGGGCGGCCAGGTCGACGAGCGGGGTGAGCAGTTCGTTGTCGCGGCGGTAGGCGTGGGTGAGGTGGCCGGTTTTGCGCAGGCCGCCTTCGGCGTCGATGAGCCACTTCTCTGCCTCGCACCGGCCGTCCGGCACCGAGGACCCCATCGACATCACCCAGCGGTGCAGCCGGGGCAGGACCATCCCTGGGTTGCCGCTAGTGAGCGCGGTGGCGACCGTCTTCAAGGCCGCCGGGATGGGAGCGGGAGCGCGCAGGCTCATCGCAACGGGGAGCTGGACGGAGCGGTCCAGGGCGTAGCCGACTGCGTCGTCGAGCCAGAAGTCCCCACGCGGGGGCAGCTGGACGGACGTGCTCAGGTCTTCGCTGATCACCATGGCTGGTGCGACACCCACGGTGGCCGGCGTCAGAGCGCTCGACAACGCGGTGGCCGTCGCGCGGGCCGCGTCACCGAAGATGCCGGGCGGAACCCAGGACGCCACCACCGGTTGCCGGCCGTGCCGGGTCGACAGGGTGAAGGCGGCCCGGGCGGGGGAGCGGCGCCGCAAGCCCGGCCATGCGGCCAGTGCTGAGTTCTCCCTCCCCGGCCGGAAGCCCACCACGCTCACCGGCGCTTCGGCGCGGCCGAGCCACGTGGCCTCCTTGACCAGGTAAGTGTCGAGGGCGCCCGAGGCGAGGCGGCGGGTGGAGGCCCAGCGGGAGCGCGGCAGGACGGTGACCGAGATGCCGGCGTCCCGCAGCGGTTGGACGTCGTCGTCACGGAAGACCGGAACAAGGACGTCGGCGTTGCCGGGCTCGGCCAGGCGCTGCGCGAGGGACACCAGGGTCCGGCCGGTCAGCGGCGGGTCGTCCACCAGCAGGACCCTGCGCTGGCCAGGCGTGATTCGCTCGCCCGGTCGTACGGAGGCGAGGTGGACGTCGAGCCCTTCGCGGGCGAGGCGGGCGGCGACGAGAGGAGCGAGATAGGCCCCGCCCGTCCGCACGCCCACCACCGCGACCGGCCACCCGCTCGACCGGGCTGACAGCCACCGCTCGGAGAGCTGGACGATGTCGGGCCACTCCACGCCCTGGATGGCCAGGGACGCCGGGAGGCGCACGATCGACTCGTCGCTGGTCAGCTCACATGGCACGAGATCTGCGTCTGGGGCGGCCACCTGCATCTCGCCGCGGATGAGCCGCCCGGCGGCGCGCAGGGTGGAGGCCCGCAGCCGCTCGGCCGTCGGCAGGCGACGGTCTTCGGCCCGGCCCCAGAGTGCGGCGAGCGTCTCGTAGCAGCGCAGGGCGCTGACCGCCTGGCCCTCGCTCGCGACGAGGTCGCGAGCGAGGGCGCCGACGGTCAGCGGCCTGACAGGGACCGTGGTCATGCGGTGGCCTCGCGGCGGGCGACGGCGTGCACGAGACGGCCGAGCTCCCGGTAGGGGCTCCGGATGGAGGCGGCCCACTCCGTGGCCAGCGCCTTCTGGAAAACGTCCTCCTCCGGTCGCCAGTCATTGCCGAGGTGGTCGTGGAAGATCCGCACGCCCTGCCAAGGCAGCGGGACCAGGCCGTTGTCGCTGGCGAGCTGGTTCAGACGGTAGGGGGCGTCGCCACGCGTGATGATGCCAAGGTTGCCCATGCTCGCTGCCTGGGTGATCTCGATCTGGGCCAGGGCCGTGTCGTACTGGCCGCGCAGGGCTTCGCGCACTCCGACAGCGAGGGTGTTCTTGGTGAGAACGCTGAGGATGCCGCCGGGGGCGACGAGCCGGGCGAGATTGGCGATGGGCTCGGCGGAGTCGGGCAGGTACATCACGACGCCGTGGCAGCACACCGCGTCGAAGACCTCGCCGTCGAAGGGCAGGTCGTAGATGTCGGCCTCGACGAGCCTCACGTCCTCGGCCAGGCCGGCCGCGGCCAGCTTCTCCTCGGCGCGCTTGAGCATGTCGGAGGAGACCTCGGCCCCGGTGACGTGATGCCCTGCCGCGGCCAGGCGCAGCACCATCTCGCCGTCGCCGCAGCCGACGTCCAGGACGCGGGCGGGCTTGTCGCCGAGCTCCTCAAGGACGCGGCGCGCCACGATCTCGTGCCGCAGCCTGCCGCGCCCGCCCTCGGAGTAGGCGGCGTAGTCGGTGCCGACGGTGCCGAAGTCGCTGGATTCGGTGTTCATGCGGAGAACTCCTTCTTGATCTGGGGCCAGTGCTCGACGAAAAAGCGGAATGAGGGGTAACGGTCGCCCGCCAGCGCGGCGCCGGCCTCACCCGCGGGGGCGAACGTGCCGGCGCGTAGGGCCTGCCGGATGCGGACGAGGCTCGGTATCCGCTGGGCCAGCTGCGGCACGCGCGCGCGGGTCTCGGCGTACGGGAGCCACGCGGCGAGCTGGGCGGGACTCATCTCCTCCCACACCACGACGTCGAGCAGCCCTTCGCCCAGGCGCAGGGCGACCAGATGCGGCACCGCGGTCTTTCCCGGCCCGGCACCCCGGTGTCCCAGCGGCGTGACCCGCCCGGGATACCCGGTGCGCAGGTCGGTCAAGTGCTCGGCGAATACGGTCCCCAGGTGGCACGACAGGCAGGGGCAGACCGAGTCGGTGCCGGTCAGATCGTTGAGGGCGAAGATCCGCTCACCCATGCCCGCTCCCCGTCGCCGTGGTGATGGCGGGGCCGTAGAGCTGGTAATAGGCATCGACGATCCCGGACTCGGCCAGGATCTCGTTGGTGGCGGCGAGGTTGTGTCCAGGCTGCAGCCGCTCGTCTCCCTGGGCCACCGCGACCGCGCCGACGGCGAGCCCGGCCATCACCAAGTCCACGTACCTGTTTGACAGGCTCTCGGCGAAGTGGAAGTTGATGGGCATGCCGTGACCCACGACGACGATCTCCGACCCCTCGGGGAACAGGTAGCCGGTGCCCAGCACGCCCCGGTCCCGCACCGCCTTGCTGCCCTCGCGCAGCTCGTCCAGCGCGAACTCGTAGTTCCGGCTCGTGGTGCTGACCAGGAACGAACGAGGAGGTAGGAGCCTGGCCTGCTCCAGACCGAAGCTGCGGCTGCCGACGCAGCCGATGACCAGCCGCGGTTGGTGGGAGTCCACCAGCTCGGTCAGCGACCGGCCGGTGAGGAAGCCTTCCTCGTGTGCGGCGACCAGGCGGGTGATGTCGGCGTCGAACACCGCCACCCGCATCCGCCGGCTGTCCAGGACGCGGGCCACCTCGCGGCCGATCCGGCCGAAGCCGAGCACGAGTGCGGCCTGACCCTCGAACTTCTCGTCCGGCAGCAGCCGCAGGGTGTTTCGGACCGCGGCGTCGGCGATGCCGTAGGACTCGATCATGCCCTTCATGTCGCTCTCGGCCACGCTGAACAGCGGGAGCGGGAGGTCGAACCCGGCCAGCTTCCGGATGCCGGAGGTGGTCTGCTCCACGAGACCGATGAAATGCCCGGCACTCTTGGGAAGTTCCTTCAGCACCATCGGCAGGACGTATCCTCCGTCGTCCATGACGATGCTGCGCTTGCCCGCCGCGGTCACCCGCGACACATGGTCCTCCAGCCCCGCACGCAGGTCCCGGTAGCGCCACACCGTGATCCCGAGACGCTGCACGAGGTGGGCGTCGACACGGCGGGAGTTGGCGTACTGGTACTCCTTGTCGATCACCGTCATGTGCGCCGGATCGACGCCGAGCTCGACCAGGCTGTTGACCAGGACGAGGAAGTCACGCATGTGGTGGATGGTCAGTACCAGCCCGACGTCGGCGAGCGGCTTGTTCGGCCAGCGCTCCGGCAGCGTGCTCGTCAAGGGCAGTTCCGAGGTGACGGCGGCCATCTCCGAGTCGGTGAACGGCAGATGTGTGACGGTCTGGAAGAAGAACGTCCGATCGCGGAGGTTGCCCTTCTCGAAGCTCGCCACGATCCGGTGGGTCCGGTCCGCGACCGCGGCGGGATCGGCCGGCGCGGCCAGCGCCAGACGCCCCCGTCCGCCGTCGGCGAGCGCGCACACCCACGATCCCTGCTCGTCGTCGAAAAGCATCTCGCGCACGAAGGGAGCGGCACGCAGGCGCTCGACGAGCGTGTCGGTCAGCTGCTGGGCCTCGGCCTTGCGGCCGACGAAGTCGACCGAGTGGACCACGGGCGACTCCAGAAGAAGGGACATGGATTTCCTCTCAATTCAGATGGGACCGATGGTGAAGTGCCGGGCTTAGCGGTCGCCGGGCGGTGTGAAGATCAGGCAGCGGCCCAGGACGGTCATGCCGCAGGCGACGAACGGCGTCGGATCGTCCCGTGTCACCGCGCGCACGACCTCCAGGCCCTGGCGGGCCGCCACCGTGTGCGCCGCCCGGATCAGCGGCCGACGTGCGCTGGGTGCCGCCCACAGCTCCGCCAGGAGCAGCTCGCTGCTGGCTTCGTTGTGCTGGGCGAGGGCCAGCAGCAGCGATCCGGTCTGCGGGTCGAGCAACAGGTGCTCGGGCTTGAACCGCGCGTCGTCCTGCCATCGCCGGAGCGTCGCCTCAGCGAACCCGTCCGGATGCCCACCGAACTGGCGCGCCGCCGCAGCAACGTACCCATCCAGATCGTCGAACCCGACGCCGTTGCCGGCGATCGCCGTACTCCCCGTGAGCGGGACACCGCGCAGGACGGTCACCTCGTGCAGCACACACCACTCCGCTCCTGCGAAGAACTCGGCGGCGCCCGGCCGGTCCACCGGCACATCCGTGGTCACCAGCGGCCACACGACCAGTCCGGTGACCTCTCGCAGCAGCTGCGAACCCAGACCGGACCGGCGTACGCGCGGATCGACGACCGGCCCCCACAAACGGGCGCGAACCTCGTGGGGTTCGGGGTGCCGGACCGCGCACCATCCGACCAGCTCCTCGTCGGCCCTGGCGAGCACGAGTACCGGAGGCGCGCCGGTCAGAGCGTTCGTCAGTCTCGACCGCACCAGCGAGGCACTGACCGGGCGGTCGTCGCTGAACCCCGTGATGCCCCGCTGTCCAACGACCGCGAGCTGCTCACACAGCCCGTCCGACAGGGCGCCCGCATGTACGGCGATGTCGATGGAATCGGTGCTCATGCCGCCTCCCCGGGTCCTGCGAGGCCAACCGGGCGGGCCGTGAGGTCGGATGCTGCCGTGGCGTTGGCCGTCTTCGACGGCTGCTCTTCGGCAGAAGCCATGTCCGGGATCGTCACCGCTGCTCCAAAGTCGCGGGAGTCGTTGGACTCATCAGCGACCATGCAGCCGACCAGCGTCAGACCGATCAGGTTCGCCCCGATCAGGACGAGGCCGGAGGTTCGGCCCTGTGAAGCCCGGTGTCGCCCCCGGGTCTGCCTCAGCCCACCCGCCGGTAACGAAAACGAAGCACTCACCGCCCGATCACCCCTGCAGCGATCCGGCGCCCCTGAGAGGCGCGGGCGGTTGCGACGGCCCGGATCGCCTGGATGACAGCGATGTGGGAGAACCCCTGCGGGAAGTTGCCCAGCTGGCGCTGGTGCTGGACGTCCCACTCCTCGGCGAGCAGGCCGAGGTCGCTGCGGATCCGGAGCAAGCTCTCCAGGAGGATCTCGGCTTCGTCGACGCGGCCGATGGTGCAGAGCGCCACGATCAACCACCCCGAGCCGATGAGGAAGGTGCCCTCGTCGCCGGCGAGGCCGTCGACGCCCGGCACCTCGCCCCCGGTGCGGTAGCGCAGCAGGAACCCGCCCGTCGTGGACAGCTCCTGCTGGATCGCCTCGACCATGCCGATGACCCGCTTGTCGTCCGGCGGCAGGAACCCGGTCGTCACGATCTGTAACAGCGAGACGTCCAGCTCCGTCGAGCCGTACGACTGCGTAAAGGTGTTGCGTTCCTCGTCGTATCCTCGCTCGCACACCTGCTGGTGGATCGCGTTGCGCAGCTCACGCCACCTCTGCAGTGGCCCGTCGGCACGGCCACCCTCGATGAGCCTGACAGCACGGTCGACCGCGCACCAGGCCATCACCTTGGAGTGCACGAAGTGCCGGCGCGGACCACGGACCTCCCAGATTCCCTCGTCCGGCTGCTCCCAGAGCATCTCCAGGCACGCGACGAGGTCCGTGATGATCGGGGCTACGACAGGAGCCAGCTCCGGATCGTGCTCCTGGGCCGCGTACAGGGCGCCGACGATCTCGCCGTATACATCGAGCTGTAGCTGCTTCGCGGCTCCGTTCCCGATGCGGACCGGGGCGGAGTTCTCGAAGCCAGGCAGCCAGCCGAGCTCGGCCTCGGTCATCTCTCGGCTGCCATCGACCCGGTAAATGGCCTGCAGGTTCTCGGGCCGGCCGCCGATAGCTGTTCGCAGCCAGCCGATCCAGGCCCGGGCCTCCTCCACGTAGCCGCAGCTGAGAAGGGCTTCGATCGTCATGGCGGAGTCACGAGGCCAGCAGTAGCGGTAGTCCCAGTTGCGCTCGCCGCCGATTTCCTCGGGCAGCGAGGTGGTCGGAGCAGCCACGAATCCGCCGGTCGGTCCGTACTGGAGGGTTTTCAACGTGATGAGAGAGCGCTCGACCGCCTCCCAGTGGGGTCCGGAGTACGTGGACTTGGCCGTCCAGCCCGCCCAGAAGTCCTCGGTCTGCTTCAGCAGCCCTCCCGGCGCGGGAAGCGGGGGCGGCTCGTCACCCCCGGGCTGCCACGCGAGCGCGAAGGCCAGTTGTTCGTCCTTTGCGACGCTGAACTCGGAGATCAGGTCGCCGCCGGACGCGCGGGTGGGGGCGTCGGTGTCGAGCCAGAGGCGGCCGTCGCCCAGACCGACGCTCGCCTGGCGGCCGGCGATGTCGAGCCGCGGAACAGCCCGGCCGTAACCGGGGCGGGCCCGAAGGACGGACCGCATCGGGACCCGGCCGCTGACGCCCTTGACGATCCGGACCAGTTGCGTCACGTCGTCCTTTTCGGTGAAGGGCATGAAGTCGAGAAGCTGGATGGTGCCGGAGGGAGTGATCCAGGTGGATTCCAGGATCACTCCCTCCGGCA
>NZ_MWIG01001130.1:0-2321 GCF_002156145.1 Streptomyces sp. NRRL B-24572
GGGGCGGTACGGCGTTCTCCCGCCGGGCCCGGACCAGCCCCACGTACGTGATCCCCGCCCACGTCGGCAGGACGAGGGCGATGATCACCATCCCTATGAGGGTCGCCACGGTCAGTCGCCGTCGTAGCCGTCGTACGAGGACTCACGCCGGCGCGCTCCCGCCGGACTCTGGTTGGTCTCCATGGTGTTCCTCCATGACGCGGCCGCTCGGAGGTGAGCGTAACGGAGCGATCCCTGGAGAGGGGCGGGGGAAGACGGTGTGGTTCGAGTGCGACGCATAGGGCACCATGGGCGGCCATAGACGCGTACCCGCCAGTAGGAGTGACCATGTCCGAGCCCTCGCCCGAGATCCTTGCCGCCTTCGAGGCCGCGAAGGGGTTCATGCCCGTCGGGGAGGGGCTCGCGCTGTACGGGGCGGCCGTCGAGGCCGCGAAGCTGGGGCTGCCACTGCTTGAGGTCGGGACGTACTGCGGGCGGTCGACGATCCTGCTCGCGGACGTGGCCCGGCAGGCGGGGACGGTCGCGGTGACCGTGGACCACCACCGGGGCAGCGAGGAGCAGCAGCCGGGCTGGGAGTACCACGACGAGAGCGTGGTGGACCCCGAGGTGGGGCTCATGGACACCCTGCCGACCTTCCGCCGGACGCTCCACAAGGCGGGGCTCGAAGACCACGTGATCGCCGTCGTCGGCCGTTCGCCGCTGGTCGCCAGGACCTGGGGCGGGCAGCTCGGGTTCGTGTTCATCGACGGCGGGCACACCGACGAGCACGCCACGAACGACTACGAGGGCTGGGCCCCCAAGGTCGCCCCCGGGGGCCTGCTCGTCATCCACGACGTCTTCCCGAACCCGGAGGACGGCGGCCAGGCTCCGTACCGGATCTACCTCCGCGCGCTCGAGTCGGGTGACTTCGAGGAGGTCTCGGTCACCGACTCGCTGCGGGTGCTGCGTCGCCGCTGACGCGCATGACGGTTCAGAACAGCGACGTCACGTACAGGCAGTTGGTGTAGCTGTAGCCCGGTTCGATCTTCGTCTTGCTCGACTTGGTGTCGCCCGTCGTGGAGGTGCCGGTGGCCGCCCGCTTCTGGAGGAACTGGTAGTCGCCGGCGGGGAGCAGGAGGGTCGCCTTCGGGTACTTCGAGGACGGCCCCGAACAGGCCTTGATCTTGGGCGAGTTGACGAGCAGCGGGGTCTGGTACTTCTTGCAGGTCCCGCATGCCTTGAGGGTGACCCGGCCGGTCATCGGGCCCGTGTAGAGCAGCTCGACCTCGCCGGGGCCGTCGTTGCTGACCACCATGATCATCCGCTCGCCGCCGGGGACGTCGGCCGGGGGCAGGCTCTTGCCGGCCGCGGGCTCCTCCTCGGCGATCTCGGCGGCGATGGCGATCGAGCGGGCGTGGGCGGCCTGCGGACTGTTCGGGTACGTCTTGGCGTAGTCGGTCATGGTCGTGGCCGCGCTGCTGAACTCCTTGTCCTTGAACTGGTCCGTCCCGCAGGCGAAGTCGCCCTTCTGGACCGCGGCGGCCGTCTCCTTCGCCGCGCCCTCGAGGGACGGGTCCGGCATGTTGTCGAGGGAGGAACGCAGGGCGCGCAGCTGGGCGGTGGCGTCGCAGGGCTCGGAGCCGGTGAGGGCGGTCGTCCGGGTCTTGATCGCCGCGCGGACGGCCGGTTCGACCTTGGCCGCCTGGGCGGACTGCGGGAAGGTGTCGAGGAGCTCGTTGAGGCTCTCGCTCGCCGGCGGGTTCGCCGTCTGCACGCCGAGCGCCGCCGTACCGCATTCGTAGAGCGACTCGGCGAGCGGCTCGTCGGTCTTGGCGGGCCGGGAGCCGAGGAGGTCCTTGTCCACGGTGGCGGGGAGCTCCCGCAGGTGCTTGAGCGGCGCTATGGCCGCGCAGTACTGCTTGTGCTCGTACGGGGCGGAGACCGTCTTGTAGTACGCGTCGAGGCGGTCGGGGACGAGCTTCCCGGCCCGTGAGCCGGCGTGCTTCGTGCCGAGGTCCTCATAGGCGCTGAGCGCCTTGCGGAAGGTCGGCTCGGCCTTGTCGAAGGTGAGGCCGTCGGCGGACTTCACCAGCGCGTCCGCCGCCGCGAGCAGTTCCAGCATCGCCTGCTCCTTCGCCTCGTCGCGGGCCGCGCCGTACGCGAGGGAGCCCCCGGCGGGCACGGCGAGCAGGACGAGGGCGAGCGGCAGCGCGAGGCGCCGGAAGGAGGCGCCGATCCGGAGGGTGGCGCGCAGTCCGCGGCGGGCGCCGTCGGCGGCGACGGCGAGCAGGAAGACGCCGTAGCCGACGAGGAGGCCGAAGGGCACGCCGTCGACGTCGGCG
>NZ_MWIG01001131.1:0-576 GCF_002156145.1 Streptomyces sp. NRRL B-24572
GGGCGGGGACGGAGCGGGGAGGTGGTGTCCGGACTGCGTCTCACCGCGCTTCGCGCGAGTTCAAGACGCTTTTACGTCCGGACACCACCTCCCCGCTCCGTCCCCGCCCCCTCTCGCCGTCGTCGTCTTCCAGCCCGTACCGGGCCATGTCTGAGAGAGACCCGTATGACCAGTACCCGACCGCTTCACCTCGCCGCCGAGCTCGTCGCCGGCTCCGGGCGGGCCGACCCCGGCACCGCCGCCCGTACCGTCGCGCTCGCCCGGCTCGCCGAGGCCGCCGCGCTCGACTTCCTCACCCACGACGACTCCTTCGCCGGGCCCGGCCTCGACGCGCTCGCCGTGCTCGCCCGGGTCGCCCCCGAGACCCGATCGGTCGGTCTCGTGCCGACCGTCACCACCACGCACACCGAGCCCTTTCACGTCCAGGCCGCCGTCGCCACCCTCGACTGGGTGAGCCGGGGCCGCGCGGGCTGGCGGATCGCGGTCTCCCCGACCGGGGCCGAGGCCCGGCTCCTCGGCCGCCGTCCCGCGCCGCCCACCGCCGAGCTCTGGCAGGAGGCGGGCGAGGTCGCCGAG
>NZ_MWIG01001132.1:0-2915 GCF_002156145.1 Streptomyces sp. NRRL B-24572
CTCGCCGCCGCGCTCGGCCGCGTCCCCCTCGGCCACGCCGCCGACGGCGGACTGCTCAGCCTGCCGCACCTGATGCCCTTCGGCACCCCGCGCTTCGACCTGCTCGCCGCGCTGCCGCTGATGCTCTACAGCCTCGCCTCGATGGCCGAGGCCACCGGCCAGACCGTCATCAACGCCCAGGCCGTCGGCAAGGAGATCGACCAGCGCGTCCACGTGCCCAGGACCGTCCGCGGCGACGCCCTCACCTCCCTGTTCGGCGGGTTCTTCGGGCTGCCGCTCATGGTGACCAGCGGCGAGAACATCGGCATCGTCCGGGTCACCGGCGTCCGCAGCCGCTTCGTCACCGCCACCGCCGGCGTCGCCCTCATCGCCATCGGCTTCCTCGCCCCGGTCACCCGGGCGATCAGCGTCATCCCGTCCGCCGTCGTCGGCGGCACCGCGATGGTCGTGTTCGCCGTGATCACCGTGCTCGGCGTCCAGATGCTCGGCCGCTCCGACCTCGACCGGCACACCAGCACCTTCGTCTGCGCCGTCGCCCTCGCCCTCGGCCTGCTGCCGATCCTCGTCCCCGGCGTGTACGGCGGCTTCCCGCCCAACCTCCGCATCCTCCTCGAAAGCGGCGTCGCCGTCGGCGCGTTCGTCGCCGCCGTCCTCAACGTCCTCTTCCATCACGTCCGGCCCGGTGTCGCCGCCCGGCTGACCGGCCCCCGCGCGGAAAGCGACCGATGAACCAGCACACCCCCCTGCGAGACCTGCTCGGCTCCCCGGGCCCGCTCCTCCTCGTCCCGGACGCCGTCCTGCTGCCCGAAGGCCCCGCCACCGGCCACGCCGTGGTCGTCACCGCCGGCGTCTTCACCGAGGTGGGACCGGCCGGGGAACTGATCGGCCGCCACCCGGACACCTCCCCCGTACGCCTCCCCGGACACCTCCTCATGCCCGGCTTCGTCGACGCCCACCACCACCTCACCCAGAGCTTCGGCGCCGCCCTCGCCTTCGGCGAGCCGTCGGAGATCTTCCGCCGGGTGTGGGTGCCGCTGGAGGGCGCGCTGGACGAGGAATCGGCCTACGTGGCAGCCAAGTTGGCCGCGCTCGAAGCACTGCGCGGCGGCTTCACCACCGTCACGGACGCCGGAACCCGCGCGGACGTCGACGTGGACGTGATCGCGGCCGCCACCCGTGACGCCGGCCTCCGCTGCGTCCTGGGCCTCGTCTGCAACGACCGGGACGGCGACGCGGCTCCCGCCGGCCCCGGCGTCCTGGAGCGCGCCGAGAAGCACCTCGTACGGTACGAGGACGATCCCCTGGTCCACGCCTCCCTCGCCGTCTCCATCCCCGAGGCGGCGACCGAGGAGACATTGCGCCGGACCGCCGCGCTCGCCGCGGCGGCCGGGGCCGTCGTCCAGATCCACGTCAACGAGCATCTGGCCGCCGTCGAACGGTCCCTCCTGGCCCACGGCCTACGGCCGCTGGAGCACCTGCACGCGATCGGCGCACTCGGGCCCCAGCTGCTCGCCGCGCACGCCACCCTGCTCACCCCGCGCGAACTCACCCTGCTCGCCGACACCGGGACCGCGGTGAGCTACAACCCCGTGGCCAGCGCGTGGAAGGGCAACGCCGTGGCGCCCGCCACCGCGATGGCCGAACGCGGCATCCGGTTCGGCCTCGGCACCGACGGCACCCGCGGGGACGGCTTCCGGCTCGCCGAGGCGGCCGAGTTCGCCCAGCGGATCGCGTACGGGCTCGCCGGCGGGGACTCCTCGTGCGGCGCGGGCTGGACCTGGCTGGAGCACGCCACCCGTGGCGGCGCCGACGCCGTGGGCCTGGGCGCGCGCACCGGCACGATCGCCCCCGGCCTGGCGGCCGACTTCCTCCTCGTCGACGTCACGACCCCCGAACTCGCGCTCTCCCACGACCTCCCCTGGGAGCTGGTCCGGCGCGGCAACAGGGACCAGATCACGGCCGTGTTCGTCGAGGGACGCCTCAGAATGTGGTGCGGCGGGCCGGTCGGGTGGGACGGGTCGGCACTGGTCCGGCGCGCCGCCGCGCTGGCCGAGGCGACCGTGTCCCGGGCGGCGATCACCCGCGCGCACCCGACGTCCGCCAGGGCCCGCGCGGCCGTGGCCGGCCGGGAACGGAGCACGGCGCGATGACCGGTGAGACCTTGACGGTGCTCGCGCTGACCGTGGCCGTCGCCGCCTTCGTCCAGGGCAGCAGCGGCCTGGGCTTCGCGCTGATCGTCGCCCCGGTGGCCGGGATCCTCGACCCCGGGCTGCTGCCGGTGTTCGTCCTGGCGTCGATGGTGCCGCTCAACCTGTACGTCGCCTGGCGCGAGCGGGCCTCGCTCGATCTGCGCGGCGCGGGCTGGATCACCGCCGCGCGGCTCGCGGCCACGCCCGCAGGACTGGCGTTGCTGTGGGTGATACCGGACCGCCGGCTCGGGCTGTACGTGGGCCTCGCGACCGTCCTGGCGGCCGTGGTGAGCCTGGCGGCACCGGCCTTCACGCCGGGCAGGGCCGCCTATGTCGGCGCGGGCGCGGTGACCGGCCTGACGGAGACGGCGACGGGCGTCGGCGGCCCGCCGCTGGCGCTGGTCTACCAGCACCGGCCGCCGGCCGAGCTACGCGCGACCGTGGCGGCCTGCTTCCTCGTCGGCGAAGTCGCCTCGCTGGCCCTGCTGTTCGCGACCGGCCGGGGCGACACGGCGGACCTCGGCCTCGCCCTGGCGCTGGCGCCGGCGATCGGCGTGGGCGCGTGGCTGAGCCGGCTGGTGCACCACCGGATCGACGCCCGCAGGATGCGCCTGTTCGTCCTGGTCTTCGCGTTGGTGTCGGGCGTGGTGCTCATGACGGGCGTCTGATCCGGCCCGCCCCCATGGCTGCCCCGGCCTGGGCGGCTCGCCCCCGCCGACGACGGAC
>NZ_MWIG01001133.1:0-576 GCF_002156145.1 Streptomyces sp. NRRL B-24572
CCCCTGGACCCGCCGAAGGCGGACCGCATCACGATCGTGAAGTAACCGCCTGGCGCCTGCCGATGGCCCGGCCGCCACAAGCGGCCGGGCCATCGTCATGTCACCGCAGCGCGTCCTCGATCAGATCGGCGGCCCGCCCGGTGCCGCCCTCGGCCCGCACCTCGTCCCGCAGCCGCGCCGAGACGCGCGCGACCTCCGGATCCGTGGTGAGCTCGGTCAGAGCGGCACGCAGCACCTCGGCCGTGGCATCCGCCGTGTCGATACGGCGGGCCACGCCCAGTTCGACCAGCCGGTCGGCGTTCATCGGCTGCTCGGCACTCTGCGGTACGGCGATCATCGGCAGCCCGCAGTACAGCCCTTCGGCGCTGCTGCCCATCCCGGCATGGGTGACGAAGGCGTCGGCCTGCTCCAGGATCGCCAACTGCGGCACCCAGCGGTGCACCTCGATGTTGCCCGGGATCTCCCCCAGCTCGGCCGGGTCCACGTACTTCCCGATCTGCAACACCACATGCCATCCGGGCAGTTCCCCGAAGGCCGCGACGCACTCCCGGTAGAAGCCCGGCTGCCGGGTGAAGG
>NZ_MWIG01001134.1:0-600 GCF_002156145.1 Streptomyces sp. NRRL B-24572
CCTCGGCCCCGGCGGCGCCCACCCCGCCCTCCTCACCGACTTCGGCGTCGCCAAGCTGATCGACACCCCCGGCCGCACCAAGGCCACCCGGATCATCGGCACCCCCGACTACCTCGCCCCCGAGATCGTCGAGGGCCTCCCGCCGCGCGCCGCCGTCGACATCTACGCCCTCGCGACCGTCCTGTACGAGCTGCTCGCCGGCTTCACCCCGTTCGGCGGCGGCCACCCCGGCGCCGTCCTGCGCCGCCACGTCACCGAGACCGTCGTCCCGCTGCCCGGCATCCCCGAGGAGCTGTGGCAGCTGATCGTCCAGTGCCTCGCCAAGGCCCCCGCCTCCCGGCTGCGCGCCTCCGAGCTCGCCGCCCGCCTGAAGGACGTCCTGCCGCTGCTCAAGGGCATCCCGCCGCTGGACGTCGACGAGCCCGGCGCGGAGCCGGCCCCGGAGCCGTACGAGGAGGACGCGTACGCCACCGGTACGGGCACGGGCGAGTCCGCGCCGCGCCGCGCCGCCGTCCCGCTCGTCCCCGGCGCCTCCGCCGACTCCAACCGCGACACCCACACCTCCATGCGGGTCCCGGCCCCCGACGAGCTCTCCGGCGG
>NZ_MWIG01001135.1:0-636 GCF_002156145.1 Streptomyces sp. NRRL B-24572
GGTCCTCGGGCCGCTCGCCGGTATGCCCGCCTACGCCGACGACGCCCCCGGCCCCGCCGGCACCTCCTCGCCCGCCCCCGTCATCGACCCGAACGCACCCGGCCTGATGCTCCCCGACGGCGCCACCCTCGCCCCCGCCAAGGTCCTCGACATCAAGCAGATCGTCGAGGAGGAGGGCGGGCAGCAGCGCCGCCAGGACACCAACGTCGACGTGACGTTCGCGCTCCAAGCAGAGGTCCTGTTCCCGAAGAACAGCGCCAAGCTCTCGCCCGCCGCCAACGCCCGTATCGCCGCCATCGCCGCCGAGATCAACAAGATGGGGTCCGGGCGGGTCCGGGTCTTCGGGTTCACCGACAACCTCGGGACGTACGAGCACGGGCTCAAGCTGTCCAAGGAACGGGCCGTCGCCGTGCAGCAGGTGCTGGCCCGCGCCCTCGACCCGGGGACGACCTTCGACATCCGCGGCTATAGCGAGGACTACCCGATCGCCGACAACGGCACCGAGGAGGGCCGGAAGAAGAACCGGCGCGTCGAGATCTCCTTCCCCCGGACCGCGTCCAGCGCACCCAGCACGCCGTGAGTGCCCGGCTAGGGGTGTAGCTCCGCCATCCGCTCCCGGATGGCGGAGCTACACCC
>NZ_MWIG01001136.1:0-511 GCF_002156145.1 Streptomyces sp. NRRL B-24572
GGTGAAGGCGTCGTAGATCTGGGCGACGTCCACGTCGGCCGGGCCGAAGTCGGCCTGCTTCCAGAGGTGGCGGGCGGCGGTCCAGGCGGGTCCTGAGAGCGGGTCGTCGTTCCAGTAGTTGACCATGCCGTGGTGCTGGGAGGGCAGGCCCTGGGCGGCGGAGTGCACGTAGACGGGCTTCTGCCGGCAGTCGCGGGCGCGCTCGGCGGAGACGATGACGCAGGCGAGCGCCCCGTCGGTCTCGAGGCAGTTGTCGAAGAGGCAGAGGGGTTCGCTGATCCAGCGGGCGGTCATGTACATCTCGCGGGTCAGCGGCCGCTCGTACATGATCGCGGCGGGGTTCTGGTTGGCGCGGTTGCGGCAGGCCAGGGCGACGTTGAAGAGGTGGTCGCGGGTGGCGCCGTACTCGTGCATGTAGCGGCGGGCGAGCATGCCGATCTCGTCGGCGGGGCGGAGCAGCCCGAAGGGCCGGGTCCACTGGCCGGGGGTGGGCAGCTGGACGGCGGTGTTC
>NZ_MWIG01001137.1:0-2587 GCF_002156145.1 Streptomyces sp. NRRL B-24572
AGCAGCACGACGGTCGGCCGTCACCCGGCCGACCGTCGTGCTGCTGCACGGCGCGCCCGGATCCGGCCGTACCGCGCTCGCCGTGCGGGCCGCCCACACGCTGCGCGACCAGTTCCGCGGGGCCTGCGTGGTGGACCTGCGGGGCGGCGTCGCCGGCGCGGACAAGGCCGGCTGGGCCGAGCGGCCCGTCGCGACCCGGGACGCCCTGCTGCACCTCCTCAACCGGCTCGGCGCCCCGCGCGACCGGCTCCTCTTCCGCGAGGGCGCCTCGGCCGGGCAACAGGTGCAGCGGCTCTCGGAGTTGTACCAGCGGCAGTTGAGCGGGGTGCCCGTGGTGCTCATCCTCGACGATGCCGCCGATGCCGCCCAGGTGCGGGCCCTGCTGCCGGAGCGTTCCGACAGTCTCGTCCTCGTGACCTGCAGGGAGCCGCTCGACCTCGGCGGAGACGTACCGGCCGAGGTGCACGCCCTGCCCGTCGCCGCGCTCGATGCGGCCGGTGCCGAGGAGTTGCTGCGCGCGACGGCCGGTGCGCCCGACCCCGGCCCGTACGACGCGGAGGCGTTCGAGCGGATACGGGAACTGTGCGGCGGTCTGCCGCTGGCGCTGCGGGTCGTGGGCTCCCTGCTCGGGCGCCGCTCCATGGACGAGGTGGGCCATGTCCTCGCCCGGCCCGGCTGGGGCGACGATCCCGTCGAACGCGCCCTGTCCGTACGGTACTTCCTCGACTTCGACGAGGACTCCCGGCAGCTGCTCCGGCGGCTCGCGCTGGCCGGGCGGGCCTCGCTCGGCGCGGCCGCGGCCGCCGCCCTGCTCGGCGGGAGCGGTCCCGAGGCGGCCCGGCGGCTGCGGGAGCTGTCCGGGGCCGGGCTGCTCGACCACGTGCGCGGGGAGCGGTACCGGCTGCACGACGTGGTGCGCGGCTTCGCGGGCGCCCGGCTCCTCGACGAGGAGGAGGCGGCCGAGGTCGCGGCGGCGCAGGAGCGGCTCATCCGCAACCACGCGGAGCTCGCAGACGCGGTGATCCGGATGGTCGACGGCAAGATGTCGACCCGTGCCGACCGCTTCGACGGGCACGGCTTCGGCTCCCTGGAGGCCGCGCTCGGCTGGCTCGACGAGGAGTCCAGCTTCATCACGGCGGCCCTGCGGCACGCGGAGGGCGTCGACCAGGAGACCGTGCTCGGCCTGCTCAGCGCGCTCTGCGACTACTGCCTGCTGCGCGGCGACCTCTACCGGCTCGGCGAGATCAACGAGCTGGCCGAGTCCGTCGGCCAGGGGCTCCTCACGCGCTCGGTGCGGTGGCGGACGGGTATCGCGGCCCGGCAGCTCGGCGAGCTCGACAAGGCCCGCACGACGCTGACCTCGGTCGTCTCCCAGTACCAGGAGGCCCACCAGGACGCGGGGGCCGCGCTCGCGCTCTGCTCGCTCGGGATCACCCTGCACCACCAGGGGCGGCTCACGGAGGCCGCGGCGCGCCTTCGGGAGGCGCTCGCGCTCCAGGAGCCGGAGTCGCTGGCCGCCGACCGGGGCTGGACGCTGCACGCGCTCGCCGCGGTGGAGCGGGACCGGGGCGATCTGGCCGAGGCGACGGCGCTGCTCGACCGGTCGCTCGCCCTGCACCGGGAGCACGAGTCGCTGCACGGCGAGGCCTGGGCACACTTCCAGCGCGGGCAGGTGCTGCTGCTCCGGGGCGACACGGCGGGCGCGGAGGGTGGGCTGCGGCGCGCCCTGGAGACGTACGGCCGCGTCCACGACGGGCGCGGCGAGGCCTGGGCGCTGACCCAGCTGGCCCGGGCGCGGCTGGCCGCCGGGGAGGCGGAGCCGGCGGTGGAGGAGCTGCGCGGGGCGCTCGCGCGGCACCGGGAGCAGGAGGACGCGCGCGGCGAGGCGTGGACGCTGTACTACCTGGGGCAGGCCCTGGAGGAGCGCGGCGACCGGGACGCGGCGATACGGGAGCTGGGGCGGGCGCGGTCGATGTTCTCGCGGATGCGGGACCTGTACGGGCTCGCCTGCGCCCGGCACCACCTGGGGCGGGTCACCCGGGACCAGCAGGGGGCGCGGGCCGGCAACCTGCGCAACTCGGGCTTCGCCCGGCAGCTGCTCGTGGACGCGCGGGCGGACTTCCGGCGGATCGGGGTCGCGCACGGGGAGGCCTGGGCCGGTCTGGAACTCGCGATCGTCGACGCCGGCAACGGGCGGGTCCCGCAGGCGCTCGCGCTGTGCGAGGAGGCGCGCGGGCTCTTCGAGGCGTACGGGGACCGGCGGGGCGCGGACTGGGCCCGCCTGCTGCGCTGCGGGCTGCTGCCGCACGCGGCGCCGGGCACTCCGGAGCCGGGGACGGCGTCGGCGCGCGAGGAGCTCGCGGCGCTCGTCGCGGACCGGCATCCGGCCCGCGACCCGCGGGTCGACGACTGCGCCGAGGCCTACGGTCTGCTCCTGGACCGGGGCATCGCCCCGGCGACCCCCTGGCAGGCCTGGGACCTGGGCCTGGTCCCGTCCCGCCCGGCCCGGGAGGTCCTGGGGGTGCCGGACGCGGGCTGAACGGCGCGCCCCGCCCGTTGTGGGCATGCGTTCCGCCGGGGCGGAACG
>NZ_MWIG01001138.1:0-138 GCF_002156145.1 Streptomyces sp. NRRL B-24572
TCGCCGAGCAGGTGCCGGGCGTCACGTCTCTGGCGGCCGGGGCGATGTGGGGGCCGTACCTGGTCGAACCGAAGGACAAGGTCGATCGGTGGGGGCAGCGGTCCCTGGAGGTCTTCCGCGATCTCGCCGAGGACCCGG
>NZ_MWIG01001138.1:155-942 GCF_002156145.1 Streptomyces sp. NRRL B-24572
CGAGGACACCGGCCTCTCCCCGGACCTGATGTGCTTCTACCCCCACGGCGACACCGTCGTTTTGGGCGGCACCGCCATCGACAACGAAGGCGACCTCGCCGCCGACGACAAAGCGGCAGCCGGCATTCTGGCCCGCTGTTCCGAGGTCGAGCCCCGTCTCGCCCAGGCCCGCGTCCTAGAGCACCGGATCGGTGCCCGGCCGACCCGCTCCGCAGTCCGCGTGGAGGCCGAGCGTTGGGAGGTTGACACCGTGGTCGTACACAATTACGGGCATGGAGGCGCCGGCGTCACGCTCTCGTGGGGCTGTGCCGAGGAGGCTCGGAAGATGCTTGAACTGAAGTGACCTCAGGTCTCTGGTCAATACGTCTCTCGTTCCTCCCAGCGCCTTGAAGGGGCAGACGTGACGCAGCAGAACGCGGTGGATCGACTGTGACGGACGGCGCAGCAAATACCCCTGTCATCAGGAACTTCGATGCCCGCACCTCGCTCGACATGTTCAACGAGGCNNCCGGCAGCCCCAGCAAAACGAATGCCATCCCACCTAGGTCGCGACTACGCTTCACCGCTCACCGCTCTCCCAGATCTGGAGGCACCATGAGCATCAGCCGCTTACGCCCCGCCACCAGCGCCCTCGTCGTCAAGGACGACCACGTCCTGCTGAACGTCGGAGACTTCCCATGGCCCGGCACCTGGTCGCTACCCGGCGGCGGCCAGGAACCCGGCGAGACCTGGGCCGAATGCGTCGAACGGGAACTGCTGGAGGAAACCGGCGTCCGCGGCCGCGCTG
>NZ_MWIG01001139.1:0-1261 GCF_002156145.1 Streptomyces sp. NRRL B-24572
GAAGGAGGTGAATCAGCCGCCCGAGGGCGTCACCATGAGGGAGCGCGAGAAGTGATGGACGAACCACTGGGGCAAGAGGTGGTCGCACGTGGCACCGCAGGCAGGGGAACCCAACGCCGTACTGGCGGGGTGCCTCGACGAACTCGGGTGGAGCCCGAAGGCGCTCGCTCGCAAGCTCAACAGGGTGTTCGGAGCGGGAACGGTGGCCGAGTCGGCGCCGTACCACTGGCGGGATGCCGGCTCCCTGCCGCGCTCGCCGTTACCGATGATGGCCGCCTACGTGCTCTCCCAGGAACTGGGTAGACCTGTCTCGGTGGCCGAACTCTGGCAGGGCCGAGTGGGCGACTCCTCGGCTCTCGTTCCGGCCGACACGGATCTCGCACGGCCTTGGACCGTGCAGGGCATGGAGGCGATCGTGGAGGACTGGGTGATGGGAGGGCTCGTCGACCGACGCCGGTTCCTCGCGATCTCGGGCGCGGGGCTCCTCGCGATTGTTGCCCAGTACCTCGACGGCACCGCGGGGCGTGGCCAGTACGCGCCTCGGATCACGCCGTCTCTGGGTGCCGATCCGCTAGTGGACCAGGTCGAGCAGCACCTGCCCATGCTCTCCGCGCTCGACGACGAGCATGGTGGAGCACGCCACCTCCCCTACGTGGGTGCCCAGTTCCGTGCGGTCGGGCTGCTGATCCGAGAAGGCGGTCACGCTCCCGCCGTTGCGAGCCGCCTCATCCGCGCGCTCGCGGAGATCGGCCAGCTGGCTGGTTGGATGGCCTTCGACGCCGCCGATCACGGCCTCGCGCAGCGCTACTTCGCCACCGCACTGCGGGCAGCACACCAGGTCAACGACCTGCCTCTGTGCGCCCACATCCTCGGCGACCTCTCTTTCCAGGCGGCAAGCCGGGGCCACCCCGCGGACGCCATCGCCCTCGGCGAGGCCGNNGCCAGCCGGGACGGCGGCCAGGAGGAGCCTCGCTGGATGTACTTCCTCACCGACAACCACCTGGACTGCCAAGCCGGTTACGGCCTCATTCAGATGGGCCGTGCGCAGCTGAAAACGGACGGTGGCACGAGGGGGCGACGCTTCCTCGCCCAGGGAGCGGAGATGCTCCGATCCGGGGCGTATGACGTGCCGCGCGGCGACCCCAGTCAGCGCAGGGCCATGTTCGAAGGGGCCTGGTTGGCCCTGGGTCACAGTGCCCATGGTGACCTGGAGGCCGCCTGCGAGGTCGGCCAGATCGTCGCTGACCGCCTCGACGTCGTG